>NZ_CP022303.1:4575000-4797308 GCF_004216475.1 Thalassococcus sp. S3
CTGCCCATTTTAAAACGCCTCGCTTGCTCTCATGGCTAAACTGGAGCGCTACGGGCATTCACAGAAGATTATGAATATGCCACACTCCTTTGCGTTTTACGCAAAGGCTGGCGATGGACATTCTTGGCGATCTGGAACTCTTTGAAGAGCTGGCCGAATTGGGCAGCTTCTCTGCTGTGGCACGGCGCCGAGGCCAGGCACCGTCCAGCGTGTCGCGACGCCTCGACCGGCTCGAAGCCCATCTGGACCAACGCCTATTCAACCGCGCACCCACCGGGCTGTTTCTGACGGCGACCGGCGCGCGCAAGCTGGCCGAGGCCCACGCCCTGACCAAGGCCGCCGCAGCCTTTGGCGAAACCAGAGAGGCGCGGGGCGAGCTGACCGGGCACGTCGTCGTCTCCGCGCCGTCAAGACTGGGCACCGTTGCCGTGGCACCGGTGGTGGCTGACTTTCTGATCGAAAATCCCAATGCGTCGATAGATCTGCACCTCACGGACGCGTTTCTGGATCTGGATCGGAAACGCATTGATCTGGCGATCCGGATCGGCGGCACGGTGCCCGATCACTATCTGATCCGGCGCATCGCCAGCAATGTGCGCATCCTGATCGCGACACCCGATTATCTGGCCAGCCACGGCCCTTTCGATACGGTGGAAAGCTTGGACGCAAGTCATGGCCTGATGCTCGGCAACACGCCCGTCTGGACCTTGACGTCAACCGAAGGACGCATTCATGTCGCAAAGCCCAAGGCCAGGCTGCGTTGCGTTTCGGGTGACGCCGTGATGCGCTTTTGCGAGGCCGGTCTGGGTATCGCGCTCAAGTCAGCCTGGGATGCCGCACCACTGTTGGATGCCGGCGCTTTGGTCCGGGTGCTGCCCGGCTGGAAGCAGGAAGAACTGTCGGACATCATGATGATCCTCCCGGATCGCCGGCTGATATCACCGACATTGCGGGCACTCGAACAGCGTCTGGCCGAAGACCTGGGCAAGCTCACACGGATCGCACTTGATTGATCCTGCTATGGATCCTTTGCCCGCCTGTCCCGCCGCCTTCCCAATCGAGATGAACTTTTGACATCTTGTCAATTTAGTTTCGATTCGCTATCATTTATGTATGGCGCGTGAAATCAATCACTCCAAAATGATCGCGGAGCTGCTGGTCCATATCGGACGGGCTTCGCGGAGCGAGGATGCGGGCACCGACCTGACAGCCGCGCAATGGACCTGTTTGCGTTTTTTCGCGCGGGCCAATCCCAGCACGCGCACCCCGTCGGCCTTTGCCAGCTTTCAGGCAACCACACGGGGGACGGCCTCCCAAATCGTCAAGGCGCTTGAAAAGCGTGGCCTGATCGCGCGGAAGACGTCGCCGACGGACGGGCGCAGCACATGCCTGGAACTGACCGAGACAGGGCACAAGGCGCTTGCCGCTGACCCGCTGGAGCGGCTGATCAGCGCCGTTGACATGCTGCCGCGCACGGAACGGGACGCTTTTTTGAAAACCCTCTCGAGCCTGGTTTCCACGCTGGCCGATCTGAGAGGCGCGCAAGCCTTCGGGACCTGCGGCGACTGCACTCACTTCACCCCGTCCGGTACGAGTGGTTATTGCGCTTGCATGGCTGCGGAAGTTGCAGCCGAAGACATTCAAAAGCTCTGCGCAAGTTACAGCGGAATAGAACGCGGGCAGAAAGGACACCCAGATGGCATCTGATGACACCAACACTGCTCCGGGCCGGATGATCGCGATCAGCAGCGGCAAAGGAGGTGTCGGAAAGTCGACCGTCACCACAAACGTCGCGGTTGCACTGGCCCGTATGGGACTGCGCGTAGGCATTGTCGATGCCGACATTTATGGCCCGTCCATTCCCGGCATGCTGGGCATACCGGTGGGCACGCCTCCAGCCATGTCTCCGGACCGCAAGGTGATCCCCTCCGAAGCCTTCGGGATCAAGGTCATCTCGATGGCGATGCTGTCCCAGGATGACAATCCCGCCATTCTGCGCGGACCAATGGTGACCAAGTACCTTCAGATGTTTGTCCGACAGGTCGATTGGGGGCCGCTCGATATCCTTTTGCTCGATCTGCCACCGGGCACAGGGGATATTCAGCTAACCCTCGCGCAGGCCTTTCCGCTGACCGGCGCGGTCGTGGTCAGCACGCCGCAGGATGTCAGCCTAAAGATCGCCCGGCGCGGTCTGCGCATGATGGAGCAGGTGAAGGTTCCGATCCTTGGCGTGATCGAAAACATGAGCGGATTTACCTGCCCCTCCTGTGGAACGCTAACGCATATCTTCCATCAGGGCGGCGGTGCTGCCATCGCGGCGGAACTGGGTGTGCCGTTTCTGGGCAAGGTCCCGCTAGATCCGCATGTGGTGGACACGGGCGATGCCGGCACACCTCTGGTCGATGCCGCGCCAGACAGCCCCGCCGCCGAGGCTTATCGCCAGATCGCGGGCGCCCTTTCGGGCGGCTCAGGACCGGTCGGCGGTGTTGCCATGCCTTTTGCATGGACCATCACAGACGAGAAGAGCCGGCCAAGCGTCTCTCCGGTCGAGCCTGGAATGGCGCCGGATCGGCTTGCGGATGTCGACTATGATGCCACCGGGCTGGCCCTCAGCTGGGCGGATGGCCGGGTGCAACGGCTCAGCCCTCGTGATCTGCGCATAAGCTGTCAATGCGCCGCGTGCCGTGAGGAGATGACGGGGGCCGCCCTTCTCGACCCGTCGACCGTCCGGCTCGACATTCGTGTCACGCGGATCTGGAGTGTGGGTAACTACGCCCTCGGCATCTCCTTCAGCGATGGGCATGATACGGGCATCTATACCTTCAAGGCCCTGCGCGAGATCGAGGATGCGGAGCTGGAAGATGTCTGAAGAAGCCTCCCGCCTGCGTATTCGCGCCCAAGCCTCCGCACGGGACCCTAGCGTCATGGGCTTTATACTCGACGCGCCGCTGACAGGCGCGGACGCGCATTTTGCGTCCAACGAAGACGCCCCCCTACCGCGCACATTGCGGGGCATCGCCGGTGTCGGCACGGTCGAAGTCTCAAACGCGACGATCTGGGTGCGCAAAACCGAAGGCGCCGCCTGGCCGGATCTGAAACCATCCATCGCTGCGGGCATTCGCGCGGTTCTATCCTCGACGCCCGATCCTCTTGGATCCACCCTGCAAGAACAGACGGATCACGACCCCGATGCGGTGCTTCTTTCATCGGTGCGGGATCTCTTGGACCGGCAGGTGAACCCGTCGGTTGCCGCCCATGGAGGTCATATCGAGGCCGAGAAGGTAGAGAACGGCACCGTTTTCCTTCGCATGTCCGGTGGATGCCAGGGATGTGCCGCCTCCGCGGCGACCTTGCGCGAAGGGGTCGAGCGGATGTTGCGCGCGGCCCTGCCCGACCTGCAGGAAATCGTTGACGTCACCGATCATGAAGCCGGCAGCACGCCCTATTACGCGCGTGAAAGCGGAACATCACCCGTTTTCGAACGGCCCGTCCCGGCAGGGGCGCTCAACTGGAATGAAGGCCAGGTGATGGTCGACCCCGACTTTCTGGCCCCGCGTCTGGGCCTGACGCCTGACGCCTTGCGCGCGGGCCTTCAAAACGGCGATGTCGTCGGCGTCACGGAAACAGGGACAGACGCCGATGCCGGCAAAACCAGGATCATACTGCGCAGCAGCACGCGGGCCTGGGCGGCCGAGATAGACACACAAGGGCACGCACGTGAAATCCCGCCACCCAAGGTGATTGATGCAGCCTCCGGCGCGGAGCGCAAGCTTGCCGCACGCATCCGGGCCTATCTGATGTCACAGCCTGGCGGGTCTGAGCCGCTGACCTACCGAGCCCTGGCGCGCGCGATAGGTTTGTGGGCGCCCGGCTCGGTGCGCAAGATTACGAAGGCGCTTGAGGCAACGATGCGCGATGACGCCCGCGCAAATCGACCCTTCCTCGCCGCCCGCGTGGTCAGTCGCGCGGGGCAAGGGCTGCCCGGACAGGGCTTTTTTGATCTGGCGCGCAGCCTCTCCCGAGGCCCGGAAGAGAGCGAAAGCGATCGGGACTTTCATATGCGGGAGCTTCAGCGGCTTGAGGAGCAGCGAACAGTTCCCGACTTGACGGAGCCCTCCCCGCGATAGTCCTGGCTCGGCCTATCAGAAGACAAGGACGCAAGGGCAACTCTAACGGCCGACGGATCAGGGCAATACCTTAGCAGCCAAGTCTTTCCACCTGCCCAAGCACATCAACGACGACAGTTCCCTTGGCTATCAGCATGTCTTGAGTGCCGCTGTTGCAAATTGATGCAAACCACCTGCCGACCTCAGCGCTGATAAGCCATGTCAGGCTGCGTCAGGTCTTTCGTCGGACCAGCCAAGCGGCAGGCCCGCATCGGGGAGAAACCCATAGATCGGCTCATCGGGGATACCGGCCATCAGAAGCTCCCGCACCTGCATCAGGTGGTCGAGGTCGATCCCGGTCTTCAGGCCCATGGCCTCCAGCATGAAGACCAGATCTTCGGTCACGATATTGCCGCTGGCCCCCGGGGCAAAAGGACATCCGCCCAAACCGCCAAGGGAACTGTCCAGAGTGGTGATACCCTCTTCCAATGCCGCAGCAGCATTGGCGAGGCCCAGGCCACGGGTGTTATGCAGGTGCACGCCGGTCAGCTTGTCGGCGCCGACGGTCCGGTGCACCGCGCGGATGCGGTCACGGATCATGCGGGGATTGGCATAGCCGGTCGTGTCCGAAAGGCCCACCTCCTCGGCACCGGCCGCGATCAGCTCTTCGGCAAGACGCGTGACGGTGTCGAGCGGTACGTGACCTTCGATGGTGCAACCGAACGCGGTGGCGATACCGGCCTCGAAATAGGGGCGCTCGCCTTCTGGCTTCGCATCGACAAGGGCACGGATGGCGCGCACTTCCTCGATCATTTGGGCGTGGGTGCGGCGGACGTTTTTCAGCGAATGGGTCTCGCTGGCGGAAACTGGGATGGAAATCTTGTGAGCGCCTGCGGCCAGGGCCGCCTCCGCCCCGCGCGCATTGGGCACGAGGGCCGCGATGGTCAGCCCGTCTATGCCGCAGGCAAAGGCCACAAGCTCGGCCGTGTCGGCCATCTGGGGCAGAAGCTTGTAGTTTACAAAGCTGCCGACCTCGATCTCCGGCACACCGGCGGCAGCCTCGGCGGCGATCCAGGCTTTCTTGGTTTCAAGATCGACTACCCGGTCGATGCTTTGCAACCCGTCGCGCGGCCCTACCTCACTGACTGTGATGTCGATCCTGGCCATGGAAGATGCCTCCGGCAAAATGTGGTATTGATATATTGTTATATCATTTATATGGTTTCGGAAACAAGGGTTGTTCGCCTTCTATAGACTCAAGAGTAGCCTCCCAGGTTTGACCCCGAATATCTGACGGTTGAGATGAATTTTCTGAGAAATATCAAAGTCGTCGAGTTTTCCCACATGGTCATGGGACCCTCAGCCGGGATGATCCTCGCCGATCTGGGCGCCGATGTGATCAAGATCGAACCGATCGGTGGTGACAAGACCCGGCGCCTGCCCGGCTCCGGCGCGGGCTATTTCGCGATGTTCAACCGCAACAAGAAGAGCATCTGCCTCGATATCAAGAGCGAGGAAGGACAAGGCATCGTCCGCAAGTTGCTGGAAGGTGCGGACGTCATGATCGAGAATTTCCGATCCGGCGCGCTCGATAAGCTGGGGCTGAGCTACGAGGCGGTGCGCGAGATCAATCCCAGGCTGATCTACCAATCCTCAAAGGGCTTCTTGAGCGGTCCTTATCAGGAGCGCACGGCGCTGGACGAGGTCGCGCAGATGATGGGTGGGCTCGCTTATATGACGGGGCCAGAGGGGCGGCCCCTGCGCGCGGGCAGTTCAGTGATCGACATCACCGGCGGCATGTTCGGTGTGATCGGCATTCTGGCGGCCCTGCTCGACCGGGAGCAGAATGGACGGGAAGGGCGGCAGATCACCTCCTCCCTGTTCGAGACGACGGTGTTTCTGGTCGGCCAGCACATTGCACAACACGCGGTTACCGGGACGCCGGCTCCGCCGATGCCGACGCGGGTTTCGGCCTGGGCCGTCTATGATGTCTTCGACACCAAAGACGGGCAGATGTTCGTGGGCGTGGTGAGCGATGGGCAATGGCGCGCCTTCTGCGAGGTCTTTGGGCTAACGCATTGGAAGGATCATCCGGACTGTGCCGAAAATTCCGACCGTGTGGCCAGGCGCGACGAGATCATTCCGGAACTACGCAGGCTCTTTGGTGCAATGGCAACGGCGGAATTGGAAGACAAGCTGTTAAAGGCCGGACTGCCCTTTGCCCCGATCAACCGGCCCGAGGATCTGGCCGAGGATCCGCAGGTTGCCGAGGGCGGGTTGTTCGAACTTGCGCTGCCGGATCACAACGCCACTGTGAAGCTGCCCAAGCTGCCGATCGAGAGCAATGGCCAGCGCGACGAGACAGCGGGCGATCCGCCAAGGGCGGGCGAGAATTCGGACGCCGTTCTGGACGGCCTGGGCTTCGACGCTGCGCAAATCGCGGCCTGGCGCAAGGCCGGGATCGTCGCATGAGCAAGAGGACCACGACGCTTTACGACAAGCTTTTGGCGCAGCACGAGGTGCGGCGTGACGAGGGTGGCGCGTCGCTGGTACTGATCGACCGGATCATGCTGCACGAAAGGACAGGCTCGATTGCGCTGTCGAACCTGGCGGAAGACGGACGTGAGATCGTCGCTCCGGAGACGGTGTTTTCGACCATCGACCATATCGCCGACACGCGGCCCGGGCGCCCGCGGGAGACACGGATGCCGGGCGGCGAGGTCTTCATCGAGGCCATGCGCGCCCAGACCCGGAAGGCGGGGCTGAAGCTCTTTGATATCAACGACCCGCGGCAGGGCATCGTGCACGTGATCGCGCCCGAACTGGGCATCGCGTTGCCGGGCATCACGCTGGTCTGTCCAGACAGCCACACCTGCACGTTGGGCGCGTTGGGGGCGCTGGCCTGGGGGATCGGATCCACGGATGCCGAACATGCGCTGGCCACGCAAACCCTGCGGGTACCACGGAAGAAACAGATGCGCATCTGGCTGGACGGGCGACTGCCCGAATGGTCAACGGCCAAGGACGTGATCCTTGCGCTCATCGCAAAGTATTCCGCCGGGCATGCGGTCGGTCACGTAATCGAATTCGCCGGACCGGCGGTCGAGGCGATGGAGATCGAGGCGCGGCTGACGCTCTGCAATATGGGGGTGGAATTCGGTGCCTTCACGGCGGTGATCGCGCCGGATGAGAAAACCATCGACTATATCGCCGGGCGCCACTACGGCCCCGCGCCGCATATGCTGGAGGCGGCCAAGACCCATTGGCGCAGCCTGAAGACCGATCAGGGCGCCGACTTCGACAGCGAGATCGTGTTCGACGTCTCGACCCTTGCGCCGATGGTGTCCTGGGGGACGAGCCCCGAACAGACGGTGGGCGTGGACGGCACGGTCCCGACAGGGGGCGACGGCAAAGCGCTCGGTTACATGGGGCTGGCCGGCGGTCAGGCGCTGCTGGGCTTACCGGTGGACACGGCCTTTATCGGCTCATGCACCAATTCGCGGCTGTCCGATCTGCGCCGCGCCGCTGCGGTGCTGCGCGGGCGGCGGGTGGCAGAGGGCGTGCTGGCAATCTGCGTGCCCGGATCCACGGCGACCAAGGAGGCGGCAGAGGCCGAAGGACTGGATCAGATCTTCAAGGCCGCAGGCTTTCAATGGCGCGAGAGCGGCTGTTCGATGTGCTTTTATGCCGGCGGGGAAGGCTTTGGCGGGCGGGAGCGGGTGATCTCGTCGACCAATCGGAATTTCGAGGGGCGACAGGGCCCGCGCGCCCGCACGCATATCGCCAGCCCCGAGACGGTGGCATGGTCAGCGGTGCAGGGGCAGATCGCCGATGTCCGCGACCTGCAGGCCAGCCAAAGGCGCGCCTCGTGATGGAAGCATTCCGGCAGCATCAGGGCCTCGCGGCGGTGATGGCGGTGGACAATGTGAACACCGACCAGATCATCCCCTCGCGGGAGATGAAGCGCGTGTCGAAAAAGGGGCTGGCGGACGGGTTGTTCGCCAATCTGCGGTATCTGGACGCCGACACGGGCGGGCGAACGCCCGATCCCGACTTCCTGCTGAACCAGCCGGAGGCGCAAGGCGCCACGATCCTGATCGGGGGGGTGAATCTCGGCTGCGGTTCCTCCCGCGAACATGCGGTCTGGGCGCTGAGGGAATACGGGTTCCGCGCGCTCATCGCGGCCAGTTTCGGGTCGATCTTTCGCGACAATTGCGTGGCCAACGGGGTGGTGCCGGTCACGCTGGACAAGGCAGAGGTCGCCGCGCTGGCAGAGGCGGCGGCCGCGCATCACGTGACGGTTGATCTGGACGCGATGCAGGTCCGCTGCGGCGATCTGAGTTTTGATTTCAAGCTGTCGGATGAGCGGCGGGAGATGCTGCGCGAAGGGCTCTCGCCGGTGGATGTCACGCTTAAGCATCAGAGCGAGATCGACGCATTCCGCGCCCGCGACAGGATCACCCGCGCATGGCTTTATCAATTCGGAGAGGGGCAGGGATGATTGACCCGGTGACGTTGTCGGTGCTGCGCGGTCGGCTGGAACAGGTGGCTGACGAGATGGACGCGACACTCTTCAACGCCGCCTTCAATCCCATCATCGCCGAAGCGCACGACGCCAGCCACGGGTTCTATGACGCACAGACGGGCGACACGCTGGTACAGGGCAAGTTCGGCCTGCCGGTCTTTGTGGGCGCGATGGCCTTCGCGGTGCGGGCGGTGATTGCCTATGCGGATCAGAACGGCAAGCCGGAGCCGGGCGACGTCTTTATCTTCAACGATCCCTATGACGGCGGCACGCATCTGAACGACTTCAAACTGGTCCAGCCGGTTTTCCGGGGCGACGAGATCTTTTGCTACATGGCGTCGGTCGCGCATTGGCATGACGTGGGCGGCAACGTGCCGGGCAATTACAATCCAGCAGCGACGGAAGTGTTTCAGGAAGGCGTGCTGATCCCGCCGGTCAAGCTGGTCCGCAAGGGAGAGGTGCAGGGCGACATCCTAGCGGTGCTCAAGGCCAATACCCGCCTGCCGCTGTCCGTGCATGGTGACCTGAACGGTCAGCTTGCCGCGCTGAAGCTGGGGGAGGAGCGGCTGAGCACGCTCATCGCCGACTATGGGGCGGAAACGCTGCTGGAGGTGATGGTAGAGCTGCGCAAGAGGGCAGCACAGCAGATGAAGGCGCTGATCACGGAGCTGCCGGACGGGACCTATGAGGCCACCGATCATCTGGACAATGACGGGATCAGCGCGGACGAGTTGGATGTGAAGGTCACGATCACGGTCGAGGGCGATGCGCTGACGCTGGATTTTGTCGGCACGTCCGGCGCCTGTCAGGGGCCGGTGAACATCTCCCGTGCGACGGCGGAGGCGTCGATCTACGTCGCCCTCAAACATGTCTTCCGCGATGTGGCGGCGAATGCGGGTGTGCTGGATCCGGTGAAGATCGTGATCCCCGAGGGCTGCCTTTTGGACGCGCGCGCGCCCAAGCCGGTGGGCGGCTATACCGAGACGATCCTGAGGGTGATCGACGTGATTTTCGTGGCTTTGTCCAAGGCAGCGCCAGAGCGGCTGAACGGCTGCGCTTATGGTACGATCAACGCGCTTTCGATTGCGGGCCACAAGGAGGATGGCGCGCGCTGGGTGATGTTTTCGTTCTTCGGCGGCGGCCATGGCGGGCATCCCGAAGGCGACGGGCTGAGCCATGGCAACGCGCCCATCTCAATGGCGACGATCCCGCCGGTGGAGATTTTGGAGAGCCGCTATCCGGTGCGATTCACGCAGTGGGGCCTGCGCGAAGGGTCGGGCGGGCCGGGGCGGCATTGCGGCGGGCTTGGCGGGCTTTACGAACTTGAAGTGATGGGCGACGCGCGCGGATTTCTCTTTGGCGAGCGCGGCAAACACGCGCCGCAAGGGGTGGCGGGCGGTGCGCAAGGCGCGCTGAACCGCTTCACCTTTGACGGGCCGGGGGTGCAGGGCGCGTTCGACCTGTCGCCGCCGATGGTGTCAAAAATGACCGGGATCGAACTGGCCAAGGGCCAGCGCGTACGGCTGGAGACACCGGGCGGCGGAGGCTACGGCCCGCCGGGCGAACGGGACCCGGCGAAGGTCGCCGAGGATGTGGCCGACGGTCTGATCAGCGCGGAGGACGCGCGCGAGATCTACGGCGTGGTGCTGCGCGAGGATGGCAGCGTGGACGACGCGGCCACGTCCATCGCCAGAGGGGAGGCCGCGGCATGAGCCAGACGATGCTGATCGGGATCGACGTGGGCGGCACCTTCACGGATGTCTTCACCATCGACCAGGAAACGGGCGCGGTGGGCGTGCACAAGGTCGCCTCCACCCGCGGGCGCGAGGCGGACGGGTTCTTTCGCGGGGTACAGGCGGGCACGTCCGATTTTGGCCGGATAGCAGCGATCATTCACGGCACGACCGTGGGCACCAACGCTCTTCTTGAGCGAAAGGGGGCCAAGACCGGGCTGATCACGACCGAAGGGTTTCGCGACATCCTCCAGATGCGCCGCCGTGATCGACCCACGACCTGGGGTCTGTGGGGGCAGTACCGGCCTGTCGTCGAACGCCGCATGAGCGTGGAGGTGCCGGAGCGGGTGCTGGCCGACGGATCGGTCCTGACGGAGCTGGACGAGGACGCGATGGCAGGGGCCGCACAGGCCCTCATAGACAGCGGTGCGGAATCGGTCGCGGCAGTGTTCATCAATTCCCACGCCAATCAGGAGAACGAGGCCAAGGCGCGGCGGGTGCTGGAGCGGATCTGGCCCAACGCGCATATCTCGGTCTCATCCGACCTGCTGCCCGAGATCCGGGAATTCGAACGCGCCTCGACCACGGCGCTGAACGCCTATCTGCAGCCGGTCGTGGGCAACTACCTGCGCACATTAGACGCGCGACTGGAGGAGAACGGGTTCGGCGGCGAGTTCCTGATCGTGCAATCGAATGGCGGGCTGATGAACTCCGATGTGGCGGCCCGCACCCCGGTGCGCACAGCGCTGAGCGGGCCGGCGGCGGGGGTCTATGCCTCGGCCCATATCGCGGCGGAGGCGGGGTTCGACAATATCGTGACCTGCGATATGGGCGGGACCAGCTTTGACATCTCGGTCGTGGCGGATGGAGAGGCGGCGCTGGCCGCGCAATCCTCGGTCGATTTCGGGCTGGTGATCCGCTCGCCCATGATCGAGATCACGACGATTGGCGCGGGCGGAGGCTCCATCGCGTGGATCGACGCGGGTGGAATGCTTCAGATCGGGCCGGAAAGCGCCGGCTCCATCCCCGGGCCGGTCTGCTACGGCCAGGGCAATGATCGCCCGACGGTGACAGATGCAAACGTCGTGCTGGGCCGGATCAATGCCGACAGCCCCATCGGCGGGCAACTACAGACACTGGACAAAACGGCCGCGGAAGAGGCCATCCGGGTCCATATCGCCGAGCCGCTGGGCATGGACGTGCTGTCCGCAGCGGAGGCGGTCATCGACGTGGCCAATGCGCGCATGGCGGGAGCCATCCGTCTGGTCTCCATCGAGCGGGGGCATGATCCGCGCCGGTTCGCGGCCATGCCCTTTGGTGGCGGTGGCGCGCTGCATACCTGCGCTCTGGTGCGGGAGATCGGACTGAAAAGCGCGCTGGTGCCGCGCTATCCGGGCATCGTATCGGCGTTGGGATGCGTGATCGCGGATATGCGGCAGGATTTCGTGCGGACACTGAACATGCCTCTGTCAGAGGCCGACCCGGCGGAGATCGCAGCGCAGATCCGCGACTTTGAGGCACAGGGGCACGCGCAGCTTGAGGAAGCCAAAGCAGAGTTTTCCGGCATCGGGATCAAGGTCACGCTGGACATGCTCTATGCCGGACAAAGCCATTCAGTCGATGCGGTGCTGCCAGAAGATCAGATCGACGGGCTCAGCCGGGAGCGGATCCGGGACGCGTTCGAGACGCGATATCTCAAGGCCTACGGTCGGCTTCTCGACGGGGTGGAGCCGATCATCGTGAACCTGCGCACCGCCGTGATCGGGACACGTCCGAAATTCGACCTCTCGGTGCTGGCGCCCAAGGGCGATTTGAGTGTTGAAAGCGCCCGTACCGGCAGCCGCGCGGTGTTTTTTGGCGGGCAGAGCCACGAGGCGGCGGTCTATGCTCGGCTTGATCTGCCGGTGGGTGCAGAGGTTGTGGGCCCCGCGGTGCTGGAACAGCCGGATACCACGATCTGGATCGAGCCGGGCTTTGCCGCGCGGGTCGACCGGCTGGGCAATCTGATCGTGGCGCAGGGGGGCTGAGCATGCTGCTGGAGGATCGTACGAAAATCGCGCTTCTGCTGGTGGACATGCAGAACGACTTCCTCCACCCCGACGGCGCCTATGGACGGGCCGGTCAGGGCAGCGAGATGATCGCCGCCCTGCCAGACCGGCTGGCGCCCTTGGCCGATGCAATTCGGGCGGCGGGGGGCTGGGTCATCTCCACGCAATTCACGCTGGTGCCCGGCAAGGGTGAGGAGCCGATGATCTCTCCGCATCTGAAAAAGCTCAGGCCGTTTCTGAAAAAGGGCGACTTCTGCCCCGGCGCCTTCGGTCATCAACTGATCGACCGACTTCAGCCTGCGGATCTGACGGTGGAGAAGGTGGCCTATTCCGCCTTCTACATGACGCGGCTGGAATGGGTGTTGCGCAAGTCAGGCATCGAACAGCTTGTGATCGGGGGGATCGTCACCAATGGCGGCGTCGCTTCTACCCTCAGGGACGCGCATGTACGCGACCTGTCGACCGTATTGCTGAGCGACGGGACCGGCGCCTTTACCGACGCACTGCATGACACCGCCGTGGCATCGCTGTCGGCCATCTCTCACGTGGCAACTTGTGCGGAGATCACGTCATCCCTATCGGACGCCGCTGCATGAAAACCGGCTCTCGCAACCACAAGACCAGAGGGCAAACTCTGCCGCCTTGCTGTGCCAAACGGAAAGCGATCCCATGACAGATGCAAACCTCGCTTCGGAGCGCGCCGGCCCAACCAATCTTGGCCCGCTGGACCCAAAGAACCCGACCCCCCTTTATTATCAGATCTACCATCTCTACCGGCAACGCATCCTGACCGGCCAGCTTCAGAAAGGGGACAAGCTGCCCAGCGAAAGCGCGTTGGAGGCGGCACTTGGCGTGTCGCGGATCACGGCCAAACGCGCCATGGATGAGCTTGCAAAGGACGATCTTGTCACCCGCGAACGGGGACGCGGGACAACCGTCAAATATTCCGTTCCGACATCCAGTATGGAGGCCGATTTCTCGGGCCTGATGGAAAACCTGATTGCGATTGGGGACAGCACGACAGTCGAGGTTCTATCCTTCACCTACGTGCCCGCTCCCGGCCCGATCGCGCGGGCGCTGGGGCTTGACCCCGACGCAGAGGTGCAAAAGGCTGAACGGCTAAGGAAGAAAGATAATCAGCCCTTTTCCTATATCGTTACGCATGTCCCCGAGGAGATTGGGCGCAGCTTCGGGCCCGAGGATCTGAGCAATCGACCGATCCTGTCCCTGATCGAGGCCACGACGCCCGGCATCTCGGAAGCGGAGCAGTCGGTGACAGCCCTGGCTGCCCCGCCGGCCATCGCCGTGGTGCTGGGCATCCCCGAAAACGCGGCGGTTTTACGGGTCGTTCGGGTGGTTCGTGATCGCTTGGGTCGACCGGTCCAGCATATCGAGGTGTATTATCGGCCGGATCTCTATCAGTTGAACATGCGGCTTTCGCGTGTCGAAACGGGCCCGGGAACGCGGATCTGGGCCGCAAGCACGACCGGAACGATGGAGTAACCAGGAGCCTCCCGCAGGTCAGAGCGCGCAGCGATTGACCGGTGGGCCTTGCAATCATCAGGCCCTCAAGACAGGCAAAGCGTGAAGCGACGCAACTTTACCAGCCGCGCACCTCAGCCAGCGCAAGCAAGCAGTGCATCGCCCTCACTACGCCCGGTAAGCGGGCAGCGGCGCACGATCCTGAAGTTCGATCATGCGACGCAGCATGATCTCTGTCACCGCCTGGCGCACATCAAGCGATGCGCCGACGTCATATAGGTTCTCCAGTTCGTCGGGATCCTCCTGAAGATCATAAAGCTCATCCCAGCCCTCCCCCTGCCGCAAGGACATCCGATAGCGATCCGTGACAACCGTCCGGATCCTCTGCGGTCGGTCGAAACCGGTCATGACGCGCTGGCTATCTTCTTCGACGATGATCGCCTCTGGCGCCTTTGAACCGAAAAGATCGCGCCCCTGAATGCCATTGAACGGCTGGACCCCCGCGCGGGCCAGAACACTTGCCGCGATATCGATAGACGACCCTAATCCACGATCCACCGCCCCCGAGGCGGGGCGATGTGGATCCTGCCAGAGGAACGGCACCCGGATGATCCCCTGATAGTGCAACAGCAGCTTCAGCATCAGCCCGTGATCACCCATGTAATCGCCATGATCCGACGTGAAAATCACGACCGTATCTTCGGACAGGCCCAGCGCCTTGAGATGCGCGAGAACCCCGCCGACCGCATCGTCAATCATCGTGATCATGCCATAGGTCAGGGCGATGATCGCGCGCGCTTCGCTCTCGTTAACGGCAAAGGGGTTCTGGTTATCGCGGGGATCGGTCCCGTCCCGCATGGCCTCGTACATCGCGCGGATCGGGGGGAGATCACCTTTCCCGAAAGAGCCCGGCAGCGTGATATCGGCGGGATCATACATGTCCCAATACCGACCCGGTGGGGTGAAGGGGTGGTGCGGATCCGGAAATGACATCTGCAGGAAAAAGGGTTCATCCTTGGGCGCGACCTCGGTCAGCCAGGCCTTGGCACGGTCGGCGATCCAGTTGGTGGAATAAAGCTCCTCCGGCACGGCGGTGCGCCAGGCCTGCGGGGCCTGGATGCGGTTGTCGGGCAATGCGTTCTCCGGCCCTGTCAGATTGTCGAAATCGGGTCGCTGACCCCGCGCCCAAAGCAGGTAGTCACCCGATGCCTGATCCCCATGATCTGCAGCCACCTCGACATGATCAAAGCCATAGAAATGCCCGCGCAGCCGCTCTGCCAGCGGACGATCCCAGGTCGGGGCAATCTCCAGGTCGTAATCCGCCGTATGACGGTTGTTCTTGTAAGCGTCGCGCAAGTGCGGCGAGGGAGAAGTAAGGCCATCCCGCGCCTCGAACGTGTTGGTGGCGGGAAGACCGGTGAAGCTTTGCAGGTGGGATTTACCGATCAGACCCGTGGTATAGCCCGCATCGCGCAGCAACTCGACAAACGTCGTGTGGTCCTTTGACAACGGGATCCCGTTGTGGCGCGCGCCGTGCACTGAGCACATCCGCCCGGTCATGATGGAGGCACGGTTGGGCATGCAGATCGGATTGGCCACATAGAACCTGTCCCACCGCGTGCCGCTGGCAGCAATGCTGTCGATATTAGGCGTCTGGACGACCCGGTTGCCGTAACATCCAAGATGATCGGCCCGATGTTGATCGGTGATAATGAACAGGAAATTCGGGCGTTTGCTCATGACGTCGGCTCGGATGATTGCGATATGGAACGGCCGGCGCGAATATCGACCGCAAGAAGGGCAAGACCGATGGCGATGGCCGGCACATGGATCATCGGATCGGTGACAAGGCAGGCGAAGGCCACGACAAAGCGCAGGCCGATCTCGGGCACGGTCAACTTGCGGCGGTCAAAACCGGACAGAGCCGACGAAAACAACCAGATGCAGAAACAGGTCCGCGCCACGATCCAGACGAAGGGGAGCAGGCTGAACTCCTCGATGATGAGGATCGTGGGGTAGAAGGCAAAGATGAACGGAATGATGAACTTCGCCATCCCCAACCGGAACGACATGAAGGCCGTCATCAACGGGTTCGCGCCCGCGATGGGGGCAGCAGCATAGGCCGCGATTGCCACGGGCGGCGTCAGCGATGAAGCCACGCCGTAATAGAAGACGAACATATGTGCGGTCAGCATGGAAACGCCCAGCTCTTGGATCGCCGGCCCCATGACCAGAATGATGATCAGATAGGCGGGCAAGGTCGGCATCCCCATGCCCAGGATAAGCGCACCGACCATCGCCACCAGAAGCGCGGAAAACAGGCTCTCCCCCCGGATGGTGGCAATGACGTTGGCAAGCTTCAGCCCCAACCCGGTGCTGTCGAGGGACCCCACCAGAATACCGATAGCCGCAATCGCGATCAGCAGCGTCGCGCCGGATTCCGCGCCTTTCAGGAAAGATCGCCAGACCCGCAGCGGGTCGCGCCGGACGTCGGGGTTGATGACCGAAAGCGCCAGAAGCACGACCACAGCGTAGAACCCCGCAGCAGAGGTGGACAGGCCCGCCAAGAGGGACCCGATAACCACAAGGATCGGCCCGACGAACAGAACAGAGTTGATCAGGTCGGTGCGCGTGATGCGGTCATCGATGGTCAGGGGCTGGATCTCGATCCCCTGCCGCCGCGCCTCGACCGTGACGGCGGCGAAGAGACTGAAATAGTAAAAGAGCGCGGGCAGAAGCGCCGCGATGATGATGTTGAGATAGCCAACCCCCGTCAGGTCCGCCATCACCAGCGCAGCCGCCCCCATGATCGGGGGCATGATTTGCCCACCCGAGGAGGCCGTCGCCTCGATCCCGGCTGCGAAGGTCGGGGTAAAGCCCCGTTTCTTGATCATCGGGATGGTAAACGTGCCGGTGCCCACGATATTGGCCACGGTCGATCCCGACATCGTTCCGAACATGGATGACGCCAGGATCGCGGCATGGGCCGGCCCTCCGCGCGTGCGCCGTGTTGCAAGAAAGGCGAATTTCAAAAGCGTATCGCCCGCGCCTGTCCCTTCCAGCAGTACCCCGAAGATGATGAAAATAAAGACGGTGCTCAGCACGATGTTCGTGATCGACCCGAAGACGCCCTTGTTCGTATTGTACCAAAGCGCCTCGGCGACCTCCGTCAGGGAAAAGCCCGAATGCGCAAGCAGGCCGGGCAGGTCCTGACCGTAAAGCAGGTATAAAACGCCGAAAGCGCCGACCCCGAAAAGACCCCAGCCCCAAAGCCGTCGGCAGAGTTCAAGAAAGACCACAAGGCCCGCCAGGGCAGGCCAGGCATCGCGCGCGCTGACATCGTAAAGCGCGGTTTCCATCTCGGTCTGCACGAAATGAAAGGACCAGATCGACCAGAGGCCGACGCCAATCAAACCCGCATCAATCACCAGATGAAGCGGCCCTGTCCGACGCCCCGCAAGCGTGCGCCGATGCTGGGACACGGCCACAGCGACAAAGAGGGCAAGCGCAAATCCTGCCGCGCGGTGCAGCTTGGGGTCGATCAGCCCGATGCCCGAACTGTAAAGCGTCATCACACCAAGCGTCAGGCATGCGGCCATCGAGGCATAGGCGAACAGGCGTACGAATACGCCAGGGGTTGAGGCTTTTTCGATCATGGTGGATCCCATCGCTTGGGAGGGTGTGGGCTGGCGAGGGCGTGATGTGCCGCCGCCAAACGCTTTGTCACGATCCCGGTCGCAGCGCGTCCGGAATTGCGACCCCGGCTTCCTCGTAGTACCGGATCGCGCCCGGATGCAGCGGTACGTTCACCGAGGTAAAGGCCGTCTCGTGCGTGACATCCTTGAGGAAAAAGGCCGTCGCATGGACCTGGTCGAGGTTGTCCCAAAACGCCTTTGTTGCGGCATAGACCACGTCATCGGAAACCCCTGCATGGGTGCCGACGAACTGGGTAAAGCCAAGCGCCGTGATCTCCCCTTCGGTCAGTTGCCCCTTATAGACATCGCCGTCAAACTGCAGCATGCCCCGTCCAGGCCGACCAAAGAGCGCCTGCATCTCTTCGCTGGCAACCTTGTCGTCGGGAATGGAAAGCACGCGGAATTCCCCCGAGAGACCGAACCGCTCGATATTGGCCGATCCGATTTCGGCGGGCCGGACCATCATGTCGATCTTGCCGTCTGCCAAAGCGGCATACCCTTCGCCCCAGCTCAGGCGAACGGCGGTGTAATCCTCACCCGCGACATATCCGGTCACGATCTTGATCAATGCTTCGGACGTGGCCGACGCCGATCCCGCCGGCGGGCCGGTAAAGACGGTCTTGCCCTTGATATCGCCCCACGTCTCGATCCCGGACCCGGCCAATGTGACCGGATGATATGCACCGGCCTTGAAACCGATGATGGCCCGAATGTTCTTGGCAAGCTCTGGCGCCCCGTCCACCTTTTCATACATCCGCGCCTGGCCAGCCATCAGGTTGACCAGCGACGGAACGGTCGAAAAGAAGTCGATATCGCCCTTCGCCCCCTTCAGCATTGACCGGGTAAGCGTTTGACCCGCGTTCACCTGGATATTGACGTCGGCGGTCGCGGCCTGATTGGCAAACGCCACGAACATCGTATGGACCGGATCGCCAACCCCGGCCGTTTCGCCCTTGAAAATCTGCGCCGCAGCGGTTCCTGCCACGCTTGTCATCGCTGCCGTCACGCAGACAGCCTTAAGCAGTGCTCTGAAATGAAACACGATATCCTCCCTGATTTCGGGAGAGCGTAGCAAAGGAGTTGCATATGATATAATCAAAGTTCAGGGACAACGCATAACGAAATGATATGAAACTCGACCCCAAACATCTTGCGCAGCTCTCCGTCATCGTAGAGGCGGGGTCGTTCCAGTCCGCGGCGGACCGTCTCGGCCTGACCCAGCCGGCGCTCAGCCGCAACATGCGCAATCTTGAGGACCGGCTTGGCACGACGCTTTTCAATCGTGACGGGCGACGGTCGCTGCCCAATACGCTTGGCCTCAGGCTGGCACGCAACGGACTTGCTATTCGTCTGGCCGAAGAACAGGCAGAGATCATCGCAGGGCAGACCGCCAAGGGGGCCTTGGGCGAGCTGCGCATCGGCGCGCCCCCGATCGTATCAGGCCGGTTTCTGTCCGATGCGCTTGTCCGCTTCATCAAGCAGAACCCGCGTTGCAGCGTAGAGCTTCGGACCGGACTGGTACACGAGCTTCGCAAGATGCTGGAGCGCGGTCAGATCGACGTTGTGATCGGCCCTGAAAGCCTGGCCGATCCTGTAAGTGGACTGACCTTTGCGCATCTCGTGGATGACCGGGTGGGCATTCTGTGTCGGGCGGGCCATCCGCTGAGGCGCCGCCGCACCATCATGCCTCCCGACCTCGAAGCGCAGATCTGGGTTGCGCATTCGCGCGGCAGCCTTCTGCGCCAGCAGACAGAGGCTGCGATGATCGCATCCGGCCTGCGTGAAGTGCATATCGGTTGCGAAACGGATTCGATCCGGTCCGTTCTGGAAATCGTGGCCGAGACGGATTTGATATCCACGATGCCCATGGCAACAACCACGCCCTATCTTGAGGATCGTCTTGCCTTTCTCCCCTTCGATCATCCCCGCTTTTCGCGGCCCATCGGTGTCATCAGGCGCAAAGACACACCGCAGAACCCGGCAGAGGACAGTTTCGTGTCCATGATGGCTCAGACCAGCTAACCCACCGCGTCCATGACCGGGGCATTTGCATCGGCAAGACAGCGCTCCGCAAATCTCAGCGGTGCCATAAGCGCCGGTTCTGCGACTTGCTTTGCGACCACTGAAATCCGATCGGAGCGAACACGTGCCTGACCCCTACATCATTTCTTGCGTCACGGGTTGCTGATAAAGCACCAGGTCGTTGATAAGGCCATCGAACGGGTCTTGAACGGCTTGGGGATTGCCCGGTTCGCTGGCCCATCCCAGAGCGCCGACAACAATGTCTTCGTCGTTCTGGGCCATGGTGAAACCTGTGTCTTCAACCGCGTCGACGCGCACGCCGTCGACAAACAGAAACGCTTCTCCATCCTCGAAGGTGATCAGGGCGCCATATTCGACATCCTGCTCTATCTGGTGGCGCAGGTAATGGGACTCTGTTTCCGTCTGCAGACGGGCGATCAGCGTGCCCTCTTCGATATAGACACTGACATGTCCACCATCGCCGAAATCGCGAGCATCCTTTGAAAAAAGGCCCTGGCGGGCGTCAACGGTATCGGCGGTAAAGGTTATGCCGACCGCCCCGGCATCCACGGCGTATTGATCCGCATTGTCGACGATCGTGACATCGTCCCGGCCCTCAAACTGCGGGTCCCCGTTATATTCCCAGACCGGTGTAAGCGCGCTCCGATCATCATCCGTGATGGTGTAGACAACCGGCCTGTCCGGAACCTGAACATCACCTTCATTCTGCTCTAAAAGGAGGCCGATTTGGCGGTCGCCATCAATCCGGTCATTGCCAGTCAGCGTCAGCCTTACGATTGCGGTGTCTTGACCCGCTCCAAAGGACACTGTCCCCGTCCCGAACGCGCCACCGAAATCCGCCGCGCCCGCCGGATTGTCGCCATATGGCTGCACGGAATAATTGACGCTCACGGCCCGGTCCAGGTCTCCGCTTCGACTGAGCACGATCTCGATCTCCCGCGGATCTGCGTTGCCCTCGACAAAGGTGCGATTGCCCTCGAAAGACTGTGCGAAGACACGCGTGTCTTCGTCTTCGATCGTAACGGAGTAGGCCGCCTCCCGTGTGCCGTTCTGGAACTGCGACCCGTCATCGGACGTCATGACAACGTCGAATTGCTCGTCCCCCTCGGCCAGGCGGTCGCTGGTGATCTCGATCCGGGTCGAGGCGATGTAATTGCCGCCCGGTGCCTCTTCCACCACCATTTCCCCGGAAGCGGCCACGTAGTCCTCGCCTGCCAAAGCGGAGCCGTCCCGTGTTTCGAAGCTGATCTTGAGATCGCCGACCGGCGGGTTTTTGATGCTTACCGCGATCATCGCATAGACGCGGCCATCATCGCCTTCTTCGATCCGGACCGTGCCTGCGTTGGACAGCAAAAGCTGGTTTTCCGCCTCCATCGTTTCGAGATTGATCAGCCGGTTGTTGAAATGAACGTATTCGACATCGACCAGCGTCACAGATTGACCATAGCTCACAACACCGCCCGTTTTGGTCAAGAGATCGCTTTGGAAGACTTGATCCACCATGACCCGGTCCATTCCGGCGCCCCCGTCAAGAACGGCGCGGCCACCAGCGTAGACGATGCTGTCGTCACCGCCTGCGGCAAAGACATCGTTTGTCCCGCTTTGCACCACAACTCTGTTTGCCGCGTCGTTGGCGTGAATGACCTCTCCCTCCGCATCCTGCTGGATGTAGGTCGCTTCGTCTAAGGCAAGCGTCGTCGCGGTCCGGCCATCCAAGGTTGTCGTCACAAGGCGTTCCTGACCGGACGTGACAGTCGCGTCGATCCGCGCGCTGGGTGTGCCGTCGTTGAAGACCGTGACAAATTCGACTGAATTGCTGGCTTCAAGACCAACATCCAAGCCGTCGATCTGACCTTCATAAACCAGACCGAATGTCGTCTCGCTCAGATCATTTCCTTTGATGACATCGACCACCGTGCCGTTCAGCACCACCTCCACCCGGTCAACTCTGCTTTTGTCAATTCCCCCCGATCCAAACTCGGTCACCAGCTGATTTGGGTCGGTGAGATTGACCGCCGCCCCATCGGAATCGATCGCATTCATCATCTCAATGTCAGTCGATGAAATCGAAAACGCACGCACCTCGGCAATCTCGTGCAAGTCTTCAATGGGCAACGTCGGAATAGGTTCCGGCAACCCATCCCGCGGGGCCGGTTGGCCATCCGACAGGAAATAGGCGATGTTGCGACCGCCAAAAGCGGATGAGGCAAAGTAATCATACGTTGCCTCAACAGCCGGGGTGAATTCCGTATAGTCGCGGGTCGGTATCTCTTGTGAAAAGAAGTTTGCCACGCCCTCGGCATCCAAATCCTCTGAAACCTGTAGATCCCCGGCAAAGGTGATGATCTTAAAGGTCGAGTATTCGGCGATGCCGCTTTCGACCAGCGACTCAGTCAGCTGCTCATACGCATCGACAGCGGCCGCCAGCCGTGCCCCGTCCATCGAGTTCGACACATCCAGGACATAGGCGAAGTTATAGGTCACACGGGGCTCGACCCCGATCTGCAGCGCATAGTCGAGATCACCGTCGATCGTCCATGCGGGCAACTGCAGCGACATGTGCCCGTCGATACCGCCCGAACTGTTTTCGATCCGCTCGCTCCACGGTACGATCAGCCCGTCGGCGATCTTTGTCGGGTCGCCGGGATCCACCTTCAGCGGGGCAACGAACCCGTCCTGAAAGCGCGCGAGTTCCACGTCTTTGAGCAGATCGACGCCGTCATTGGCAGATCCCGGTCGGGCATGTTCGATCTGAAACACATATCCTTCGTCGTTGCCGCCCGGAATGACACTCAGATCGTATTCAGAGACAAGGCCACGATAGAGGGCGACGTCATTCCCAAGCCCCCCGTCCAGCCGATCCGACCCTCCTGCGCCCAGCATCCGGTCGTCACCGCCAAGGCCAATCAGGCGTTCCTTGAGACCGCTCCCGACCATGTCGTCATTGTCACGATCCGAGAATAAGATCCAATCAGTACCCACAAGCGTGTTTTCCGGCAGAGCGTCGATGTCCGGAGCACTAAGATCCGCAAGCAAACGTGCGGCAATCGCGCCATAATCGTCTTCGGTCAGACGTGAACCAAAATTGTATTGTCTCTCATTTGCATAGGTGTGTATGCCGACAATCAGAGCGTCCTCACCAGGTGCCCAACTTGACCAAACGCCGGATCCGCTTTGTGAAACAGCAGCGTCAATCGTGTCGGAATACGACAAGGCATATGCGTCTGCGGCCCGCACGGTTCCGCTTGCTTCGAAAAGCGCCTTGAAGTCATTGGGGCGGGGGTTTCCGACTGTTGGAGTATTCGGTTTATCAAAAGGATAGCCCGCCGTCGTGATGTCGCGCCCCACCATTTCTGATGGATCAAGGAAGACCATCATGCCCATCGCTTGGCTTGCGGGCAGCAGCAGGTCCGAGCTCTGAACAAGCGCTAGGTCGTCCGGTTCCTGGCGGGTGATATCGTAATCGCGCAAATGCTCGGGATTGCCCACGATATTGTCTGGCTGTGCTGTCGATGGCAGTCTGCGATCCGGCATCGACGAGACATCGCTACTTGGCGTAATGCGTCCACCCGTAGCCATCTCATCCGGGCTTGGTGAGAAATTGTGTGACGCCGTCAGCACATGATACGGGCTGATCGCGATTGCAGTTCCATTTGATAAGAATTCCCGCCCATCGTTCAGGTTTCGGCCCAGCAGCGTAAGTGCCATCGTGGCGATCTGCGGTTCGGTCGTCGGCGTATTGATCGGCCTACGATCATCGTGGCCGATGATACCGGGATATTGGAGCGGGTCTGAGGGATTTTGCAGCGGTGTAAGGCTCATGGGATAGTTCTTTCTCCTCGGGCGTATCGAAAGAAGTATTCAGGGCTGTTTTGCTTTGGGTCTTTCAGAGCGACCGAGGTCGGGACGCGAAATGCATCCTGCGATCAAGCACTCCTCTTAAGTACCGGTGCGATGCGGCTCCCTGCATCGCCAACTCAAGATCAATCAATCCATCTTGAGCGACAGAGCTTGTAACACAGGACCGTAAATGTGTCTTCGGCGGGCCCCCGCCGTCGGCAACGAAAAGCCACTCACGAAGGGATGGGTCAGCCGCGGGGATCCCTTGTGTCCAAACCGTAAGGCCGACAGGGACAGATGAACTATGGCCTTACTTTCAATTGGTTGCCCCTGAATAAAACGTGCAGAATTTCGCCGGAAATATGACCCGAAGCCGTTGGGCCACGCCGTCGGCAGACCTTTGCCCAAGTTACCCAAGACGACCCGGTCTTGCGTTCTTGGCCTTTCGACTAAGTACGGGGTCTGCTCATCAATCCCGGGCGAGATCGACAGCAACATCAACGCCGCATTACGGGAAGATAAGGCGCCAACGACCGGTTGTGGCAGTGAAAGACAATGATGTGCTATGCGTGCGAAAAAGGCGGCGGTGGATGCCATCAGCTCGATCCGCTAGATCATGATCGTGGACCCTTAGCAGCACCATCAATGAGAAGGAGCGGATAATTGGCAGATCTGGCGACCAACAAACGTAATGTGATTGCCTTTTATGAACTGATGTTCAATGCATGCGAACCACGCAAAGCCATCGACACCTATGCGGGAGATGAGTACATCCAGCACAACCCGCATGTGCGCACCGGCAAGGACGGTTTCATTGACTATTTCGAGAAGATGGCGGCTGAGTATCCTGGCAAGCGGGTTGAGGTGAAACGCGCATTTGCAGAGGGCGATCACGTCATCCTGCATTGTCACCAGATCTGGCCCGAAGGCCTGGAATATGCAGGGATCGACATCTTCCGCTTGGATGAGGCGGGAAAGATCGTGGAGCATTGGGACGTGTTGCAGGAGCTGCCAGCCACCAGCGCCCACACCAACGGCATGTTCTAGATCGGGCGCCGCATTCTATCATCGACAGGGTTTCAATCGGAAAAGCGGCATGATCGGACAATCCCGCGGGAAAGCGACACCACAAGCATAGTGACTTTTGTGAGGAGGCGCGGTGCAGTCTCGCGATGCCCCACCTCACCTTCATCCCAGAGCCCGGCAAAGATCGGGGGCGCCGCCCTTTTTCCCCTCTATAGGCTGATCGGTCAGCTTGCGATAAGGTGTTGAGATGGGACTGTAATAGATGAGTTGCCTACTTTGAAATCTCTGTAATCACATGGAAATAAAAGACTTCTTTCTTCCACAATGGTGGCCCGGAACTTGGACGGATCGCTAATGGAACAGCCGCGCAGCCGAATTGAACACCCTTTGTGGCATCAACGGATTATGCGGCCTTGGATGTCGGCAATCTATTGCTCAGCTTCGCAGCATCACATCACGCACGGGTATGTCGTTTTGACTGTCGAGTGGCTGCCGGGCTCATCCATCTGTTGGAAGGCGGGATAGACCTTGGCAAGCTCACTGACCTACGTGGTCCCGGATCTTCACGGGCGAGCGGACCTTCTTGACCGGGCTCTTCACCGGATCCAAGGCAGCGCGCGCTTTGGAACGGTGATCTTCCTTGGAGACTACATCGACCGCGGCCCCGACAGCGCTGGCGTGATCGCCCGTCTCAGAGCAGGCCCGCCAACCGGCTGGATCTGGCATTGTCTTCGCGGAAATCATGAACAGATGGCGCTGCAGGCCCCGTCGGATGCGCAGATGATGCAAAACTGGCGGCGCAATGGCGGCGATGCGGCGCTCGCCTCTTATGGCGGGGAAATCACTGCGCAGGACATGGCGTGGATGTCGGATTTACCCATGATACATGCCGATCCACACCGGGTATATGTTCATGCCGGGGTTCAGCCGGAATACAATCTCGATGAAATGCCCGAAGCGATCGCGCTTTGGCACCGTTATCCCCGCACCGCGGATGAAGGATATCGGGGCCGCCATGTCGTGCATGGACATACACCGGTGCGTGACGGTCCGCTTCTTCTGGAATGGCGCAGCAATCTGGACTGCGGCGCCGTCTTTACGGGCCGATTGGCTGTCGGTGTCTTCGACGACGCCGCGTCTGGTGGTCCGGTCGATGTGTTGTGGCTGGAGTAAGCCTTTTCCTTCGTAATTTTAGTTGACCACGGTGAACCGGCTCAGGCTGTTCACGAAATCCTCGAAAATGCTGACATCCCCGTCCTCACCGGCCTTTCGCTGGATCCTGTTCCGCATAAGTCGCGGGTCGGCGAGACGCCGGTGATGTTCCCGCATCGCCGTATTGACGGCCAGCCGAAATACATTCGGGCTGAGCGGCTTGATGGCAAAGCGATAAATGCGCCCGCGATTGATCAGCTTGATGATCATATCACTGTCCGGGTTCGAGGTCAGCGCGACCACTGTGATCGCTGGGTCGATCTCCGACACCCGGGCCAGCATTTCAGAAACGTCAATGCCTTCCACTTCTGTATTTGTTACAATGACGCCGATCTGTTCCTGCTGGATGATTTCAAGCGCTTCGCGAATGGTAGCCGCGGAGTGGACATGATAGTCCTTGGTAAACATCTCAACGACTTCCTGCCGATCTGCATGAACACCATCAATCGTCAGAAGTTTTGACGCGATACTGAATTGCGGGTCTGTGTCCACCTCACATATTTCGGTTTCCACCTCCTCAGGCTTTTGCTGAGTCTCGATCGCTTCGGCCACGATGGCCCGCAGTTCATTTTGATCCCATGGTTTGCTCACGAAGCGGAACACTTCGCCTTCATTCACGGCACCGATGATCGCCACAAGATCGCTGTATCCGGTAAGCAGGATGCGGACCGTATCGGGCCAGCGTTCGCGGACTTGCGACAAAAGCTCGATGCCGGTCATATTTGGCATCCGCTGATCGCTCACGATCACCTTGATTTCCCGCGTTTCAAGGATGGCAAGCGCGTCCTGCCCGCTTTGCGCTGTATAGACATCATAGGTGTTGCGGAACATGATCTTGAGCAGCTTCACGATCCGTTCTTCGTCATCCACGAAGAGGACTGCCGGTTTTGCAGACATTTCTATTTACCTCGCCTTTTCGGTGAAACGGTGACTACGAAGGCGTGTCCCGATTTCGGTTTGCCTGATCTGTCGACGAACCGTGCACGCAAAGTCGTCGATTTCATCAGAGTAAATGCGCCTGCTATCTCAGGCTGCCTGAATGCTTTCATGGTCACCGATCATCTCCTTCCCTTCTTCCAATGTGCCCCGTCTTGGGAGCGTGATGGTGAATACGGTCCCCTTACCGACCACCGAATTGACAGAGATGGTACCGCCATGGTTCTCGATAATCCGGTAACAGATCGACAGCCCCATTCCGGTCCCCTCTCCGACGGCTTTGGTGGTGAAAAACGGATCGAAGATCTGCGCCATGATCTCTTCGGGAATACCCGGGCCGTTGTCGCGGATCTCGATCTTCACGAAGTCGGACGAGGTCATCTGCGTTCTCAAGACGATGCGACCCTGTTTATTCTGTTCCGAGAGGGCATGAACCGCATTGTTGATCAGGTTCAGAAAGACCTGCTTTAACTGCGTGGGGGCGCCGACGATGTCCGGGACGTTGTCATAATCTTTAACCACCTCGGCCACGTATTTGAGCTTTGAGCGCGCGATCAGAAGCGCACTGTCGAGCGCCTCTTCCACAGAGAGCTTTTCGATACGCCCCCTGTCGAGCCTGCTGAAGTTCTTCATCGTGGTCACAAGGGTGGAGATTTCCTCGATCCCGTGAAGACCATCATTGATCAGCATCTCCAACTCGGCGACGCCGTCTTCGGCACCATCTTCGACATCCGGATCCACCATCAGCTCGGACCGCTCCAGCAGCTTTTCCTTAATAAGCTCGAAGACGGTTTTCACGTAGGCCAGCGGCGTGTTCACCTCATGCGTGATGCCGGCCACCATCTGTCCCATGGCCGACAGCTTCGCCGACTGGATCAGTTGGTCCTGGGCATCCTTGTTCGCCTTCTGGAGGGACAGCTTGTCCTGATCCATTTTGCGGAACCGTTGACGCGCCCGCCAGATGAGAAGGCTCA
Organism: Thalassococcus sp. S3; assembly: GCF_004216475.1. Classification (GTDB taxonomy): domain Bacteria; phylum Pseudomonadota; class Alphaproteobacteria; order Rhodobacterales; family Rhodobacteraceae. The sequence goes on from NZ_CP022303.1 coordinate 4,602,621, forward strand.
GACCCGTGAGCACAAGAAGGCCGAACAGAATGGCCGCGTCGCGGGTTCGCGTCCTGACCGCCTCCGAGGAGACCTGCAACGCCGCGATCTTGTTCTGAAGCCGATCGAGAATGTCGCCGGTCGCAACACGGGGCACGGCCAGCATCAGTTCGCTGCCAAGCTGACGTTCACGCAGCACGACATCGGCATGTGCCATCAGACGCCGGGTGCTGTCGGACAGCTCGGGGTATGTCTCCTGAATGACGGTATCGAGCAGCTGCAATTCGGTTTCCAACCGCTCACGCAACGCCTCGGACGGCGTGATCATGTAGCTGGCGATACCGGTTGAGATCCGCGACAACAGATCGGCCAACCGAAACTGCACATCCGCCGAAAGCTCCTTCTCGCCGGAATGCTCGAAGAATTCCGAGACGGCGATGGGCAAGGTGCTCGCCGAATTGATCAGGATCGCATAGCTGGCCTTGACGCTTTCGGCCAAGGCCACCTTTTGATCGAAGGCGGCTGCATAATCCTGCAGGTCGCTCTGGAAACCGGTCAGCTCTCGGCTGTTCTCGGTCGCCTCTTCCAGATCGTTCATCATACTGCGCAACTGGCGGATCGGGTAGGAGACAGGGTCGAAATTCGGCATCAACCCCAGTTGCAGGGCCAGGATGTCGGAACTCCAGCTGGATTCCAGCGCCTGCAATTCGGCAAGGCCCGTGCGAAACTGCTCAAAATCCCTGTTGGAGGATTGGAGCAGCGTAAGCGCCGCAGCAAAGCCGAGCGTCAGTGCCGACAGAACGGCGATGCTGATCGCCAATGCTTTGTTGTTAAATAACACTTTCGAAGTTTGCAGTGTGTCCCAGGCCGACATGCGTCTGTTACTCCCCCTCGGATTGATGGGAGAGCTGGTCGAGCGGCACGCCGCGATACTCTCCCGTCAGCGCGTTCAGAAAAGCGACGATGCGATCGACTGTTGCATCGTCAATTCGGCGACCCAGCTGGTATTCAGCCATGATATCAATGGCTTCTGGCAGCGTCTCGACGGATCCATCGTGAAAGTAGGGGGCCGTCAAAGCAACATTGCGCAAGCTGGGAACGCGAAAGACGGGGCGCTCATCAGAGATCAGATTGCTTTTCGATGCACCCGGCGTCTCAGGACCCGCCGCAGCGGCTGCCGGTTCGCCGAACACGCCGAAGACCTGCATCATGTTGCCGCCGACATTGATACCCTGATGACAGGCGACACATCCAAGCGACTTGAAGTCCTGATAGCCTTGCAATGCCGCGTCACTAAGCGCGGTCTGATCGCCGCGAAGATACCTGTCGAAAGGGGCGTTGGGCGTGGTCAGCGACCGCTCGTATTCGATTATCGCGTCAACGATGTTGGCCTGGCTCGGAGTATCGCCATAGACCTCCTGAAACGCCTCTAACGTTCCAGGATCAGCATTGAGCGTTTTCACGATCTGCGGCCAGGAGCCACCCATCAATACAGGATTTTCGACCACTGCCGTGACCTGTTCGGTCGGAGACAGGTTCCGACCGTCCCAGTTCAGCCGAAAGTTGAACGAGGTGTTGAAGATGCTCAGCGAATTGGTCGCGCTCGCCTCGCCATCAATTCCGGGAGACGTTGGAAAGCCGTCCGATCCCCCCAGACCGATCACGTGACACCGGGAACAGGCATGCTCCCCAGTTGCCGACAAACGCGGATCGTTGAACATCGCCTCGCCAAGCGCGACCTTTGCCGGATCCAGATCCAGATATGTCGGAAGCGGACTGATCGGTTCTTCGGCCACGGCTTGGGGCGGCGACACCCATACGAAGAAGGCAAATGAGAGTGCAACGCGAGCCAAACGCGGCATCGGGCGGCCTGACGGGGCGCCGGTATGCGCCAGACGCTCGGTGGCGTTTCTCCGTAACCTTGGCGATTGCGTCATCATCGTCTCCCGTTCCTTTGCGATGGCAGGGGTATCTGCATGGAGCATGTGCACGCCGCGTTTCCCGCCTGGCTGGCTTCCGACATGCGGTGCCTGCCCTTTTTCATCGCCCATTCACGCGCTGAAACCACCATGCGTATTGGCTATGGCGGCATCAGCCATCGTTTGTTTGGAGTTGGACTTTCGCCTGCCATACTGCCCCCTGAAGGCAGCGGCTCTGTTCTGGTTTTGGGCAGGCCCTTCTTACCTAACGATTTGTTCCGTTTAGATAAAATCCGAATACTTGTCTGATGCGCTCGCGCGTTGAGGACTTTCGGCCTGCGATCCAAACCCTCTATCAACCAAGCGGAGTAGCCCATGTTCGCTCGCACCTCGGAACGCAGCATGTTCACTCTGAGATCAGCGCTGTTGCTTGCATGGCTGGGGCTGATCGCATCCTTGTTTTGGGACCCCGTCACGGCTGAGCTGACCCGGCCAGAAAACCTCTCCAGCCCGTTTCGGATCGATAAGCCCGTTGCCGAGATGCAGGGGCAGACCTACGATGTTCCGCCCTACGAGATGGGCGCGCGCATCTTCTGGACGATGGCCGTTCCTCTTGTGCCGCTGTTTCTGATGGTGTTCGGGCACGAGGCATGGCGCAGGATCTGCCCGCTCTCGATGGCCTCACAAATCCCCCGCTACCTGGGGCTGCGCCGGTGGAAGACAAAGGTCCAACGTCGCACCGGCAAACTTGACCGGGTCCTGGCGCTGATTGATCAGGACAGCTGGCTCGCCCGTAATGTCTGGTACTTCCAGTTCTGGCTTCTGTTCCTGGGCATCAATGCCAGGCTGCTATTCATAAACAGCGATCGCACCGCGCTGGCCATCGCGCTCTTGTCCATCATCGTCGCTGCGATCGTGGTTGGCATTCTTTGGGGCGGCAAGACATGGTGTAACTACTTCTGCCCCGTAAACGTGGTGCAAAAGATCTATACCGAGCCGCGCGGCCTGCTGGAAAGTGCGCCACATCTGCTTCGTCCGCGCCTGCCGCAATCCATTTGCAGATCCTCCGGCCCGAACGGCGATCAGACCGCCTGTGTCGCCTGCACCGCAAGCTGCGGCGACATCGATCTTGAGCGCTCCTACTGGGACGGCATCAGCAACCCACAACGCCGCAAGGTCTATTATATGTTCCTGGGTCTGATCGTGGGCTTTTATGGCTATTACTATCTCTATTCGGGAAACTGGGACTACTACTTCTCTGGCTTCTGGACGCACGAGGCCGACACGCTGGGCAAACTGCTCGACCCTGGATTTTTCCTGATGGGCCGCGAAGTTCCCATCCCGAAACTCGCCGCCGTTCCGATCACGATGAGCTTGAGTTGCCTGACATCCCTGATCATCGGCATGCTGGCGGAACGGCTTTACCGCTACATCCGGCGCAATGACACGATCACCGAGGCGGATATCATCAACCAGTGTCTGAGCGTCAGTGCATGGTTGTCGATCAACACATTCTACTTCTTCGGCGGCAGACCCAACCTTTTGCTGCTTCCGTCGCTCGCCATGCATGTGGTGGATCTTGTGATCGTCGCCCTGTCCACCATGTGGCTCTGGCAGGCCCTTCAATGCTCGCCGCTGAAGTATCAGCGCGAAAGCATGGCTTCGAGCCTGCTTGGCCAACTCAAGAAGCTGAAAGTCGATGTCAGTCGCTATCTTGGCGGACGGCCTCTGGACGACCTCAAACCGGATGAGATTTATGTTTTGACAAAGGTTTTGCCGGCGTTCTCGCATGAGCAAAAGCTGATGGCTTATCGCAACATCCTGGACGAGGCGATCACGCTGGGCACGACGGCGAGCCCCTCCTCGCTTCGATTGCTGCACGATTTCCGCACACAAATGGATATCTCGGATGCCGAGCATTTACGGCTGCTGGAAGAATTGGGCGTGCCCGATACCAGCACCGCCGACATCGTGCAGCTCAGCGATGCGGAAAAACAGGCCTGCTTGGCGAATTACAGAGAGATCGTCGGGTCCAGCGTTGCGGAGCGCATTTCGACCGGACTGTCCCTTGACGCGATCCTGAATGATCGGACCTTTCAATCGACCATCGAGATCATGCAGGCCAGCCTTCAGATCACCGGTGCGGAACACCAAAGGGTGATCGCTGAACTCTGCGGCCCCGGCGGACGGCTCAGTCAGGCGATGCTTGAAACAAACGAAAGCCTGGCCGAGAAGCTTGCCGTGCGTCTGGCGATAGAGGCCACCGATACCGGCGACCCACTAACAGCCAGCCTTGTAGAACTCACACTGCGGGTTCTGGATACCCAGATTGCCGCCCTGCTGTCTCATGGCCTGTCGATATTGCGGGTTCTGCAGGATGCCCCGCCAGCCCGCTGGCATGCGGCGGATATGGCCGCATTGGCAGGCGATCTGCTGGATCGAATGATGCAGGGCGATGTAGCACCTGACCAAAGCATGACCTGGAAGACCACGCTGGCGCCTGAGATCGTGCAGATCCTGCAGGGCCACGATCCGCAAGACATCTTCCCGGAACCGATGGACCGGCCGGACGATATTCCGCCCCGCAATCTGCGGGATGTGGTCAGCGCCAGCTTTGACCGCAAAGCGAGTTTCGAAGTCCTTCTGAGCGACGACGACCATTTTCTTCTCGCCCTTGGGCTGACACTCTACACCTACGAGGATCTCGAATGCGCACGCTCCGCCGCGGCACGTCTCATGCAGGAGGTGCCGGACGGCCATTGGCTCTTGCAGGACGTCTTTGACCGGCTGACCGATCCCGATGCGGTGCGCCAACAGGACCAAAACCCAGATCTCGCAATCCGCGCTGAACTTACGCTTCCCGGTCAGCCGGTTCAGGTCATGACCTTCCGCGATGGCCAATTGTCGGTCGGACGTGCACTGAGCAATGATATCGTCATCGCGCATCCCTCCGTTTGGGCCTATCACGGCGCGCTGAGGTTCAGCCACGGTGATCTACGGCTTGTCCGCGTCGGCTCTGCCGAGCTTGCCGTCAATTCCAAAGCCGTCCTTGATGAATCCACCATTCTACCGGCGGATGCGACGGTCAGATTTGGGCCGCCCGGCGACAATGCTCCGTCGTTGAAACTGCACTGGGAAGAGGACGCCGCAAATGGCCGGATCCTTCCGCTGGAACCGGTGATGCGGATGGCAATGTTGGGGCAGAACCGCCAGCTGCGAAATCTGCCAATACGAACATTGAGTGAGATCGCGGCCACCGCCCGGATCCGCCGGCAGGTTCTGGGTGACAAAATTCTTCCGAAAGACGCGGATATCTACAGCTATCTCGTCTCGTTCGGATCCGTCCGAGCCTTTGATCCAGGCGACTTCGAGACCGCGACGACGCAGATCTTCGAGGCCGGTGACCTGATCGAACCATCCCTGACGCAAACGGGCTCTCCGATCGTGCTGGAGGTCGCAAGCGATTTCGCCTTGACCATCCAGCTTGAGGACCATCCCGAGCTTGCAGTAGCGCGCCAGAAAGCGGGCGCCAGCGTCAGGCGCCAGCCCACCCCTGCTATGGATGCAACGATTTTCGATGTGACACCGGCCCATTCCGACTGACGCGCGTGTTTGGCGCCCACCGACATCACCCACCGCCGACCAATTGATACGATGAGGATTGAGATATGACGACGACACTCTCCCAACTTCAGGCCCATGACGCATCAAACGGCCTTGCGAACATTATGTTCTCGATCTTCGTCGCGATCGCTGACAGCGAAAATGACATTCAGCCGCAGGAGGTACGCCGTTTCCAGGCGTTGCTGAAAGATCCAAGCTGGACGGATAACGAAGACGCATTGGACGCTCTGCACATCATGCGGGCAGACTACGCGTCCATCTGGGCAGCCTATGAGGCGGGCAGTCTCAAGGTCGATTTCGATACCCTGTCAGCGAGCTTGGCAGACCTTGATGCAGGCCTGGGTGAGACACGCGCGGCCTCGTTCAAACGTTCGCTGAACCGTTTTTTGCAACAGCTAGAGCTGGGAGGCAGCTATCCCGCTCTGAAATTCAACATGGGCGAGCAAAAAGGACGCGCCAAGGCACGCGCACAGGTCGAGAGCCTTCTGAGTGACGAAACGGCTGATGAAGCCGCTTCCGTACCAACCTCCGAGCCGCGGGAACGCCCAGCGCACCCGCCGGCCCAGGCGCTCGCAAGGACCGGCAACCGGGCGCTGTCGTCCACCAGATGTATCTGGCCTGCAACGAGGCTCGCGCCTCAGGGCGATCACCTGTGGCAAGGTGTGCGCACACGCGTTCGCTGTGTTGGGGTCAGGCAAGAAACCCATGACTGCAAAACCTATACGTTCCTTGCCGAACCTCTTGTGCTCTTTGATTTCAAACCCGGACAATTCGTAACCCTCGAATTGCCCATCGACGGACGGTTGCTACGCCGCAGTTACACAATTTCGTCCTCACCGTCGCGCCCGTATTCCCTGTCGATCACCGTCAAATGCGTTGAAAAGGGCTGGGTCTCCAACTGGCTTTTCAGCAACATGCAGGTCGGAACAGAACTGGATATACTTGGGCCGTCGGGCGGATTTACCTGCGTCGATCATCCGGCTGATCGACTGCTGTTTCTATCCGGGGGCAGCGGCATCACTCCGATGATGTCGATGTTGCGCTGGCTCAACGATACGTCGACGGATGCGGACGTGGTGTTCATGAATAGTGTTCGCACGCCCCAGGACGTCATTTTCCATCAAGAGCTTCTGCATCTGAGCGCTGAGATGGGCGAGCGGTTGCAGCTCGCCATTGTGCCCAGCATTGTGCCAAACGGCCTGGCCTGGAACGGGCTTCACGGTCGGATCGATGAGGCGCAGCTTCGCAGCTTCGCCCCGGATTTCCTGGAGCGCGAAGTCTTTGTCTGTGGGCCAAACGGCTACATGGACGCCGTCAGGCAGATGTTGGACGGCCTGGGCTTTCCGATGGAGCGTTATCACGATGAAAGCTTCGGAGGGTCTGTCTCAAAGATCCCCCCGCAGGCCCTTGCCCCGCAACAGCGGCCAAACAGCTTGCCCGCCGATCCGAAAGAGAGCCAGCCGATACGTCTGCCTGTCGCAACCGTAGAGACGACAAAGGAAAAGCCCAGGGCGGGCGCTGCCGAAGTGACGCTGGATGACACAGACGATGTCTTCTTGGTTCAACCCGGCCAGACGATCCTTGAAGCGGCAGAGCAAAACGGGATCACGCTGGACAGTGCCTGCCGGTCCGGAGCGTGCGGAACCTGCAAGATGCGGGTCCTCTCCGGTCAGGTCGATATGGAGGACACGGGCGCGTTGAGCGTCGAAGAGGTCAGCGAAGGCTACGTTCTGACGTGTCTTGGTACAGCCGAAGGCAAGGTCACTCTGACAACCTGATCCCAACAACGGCGCAAGGTTGACCCGCTGGATCGCATGACGGCGTCAGGCGTCGGTGATCAGGGACGCGATCTTGCTTCGGATCGCCGCGTGTATGCTGTTTCGGTGACAGCGCTCATGCCAGATCAGCGAGATCTGGTAGTCGGGAATATCATCACGATGGGGAACGAACGTGGCCAGACCGTAGCGCTCGGCCAGCAGGGTCGCGGAACAATGGGGCAGGATCAAAACCGCGTCGGTATCGAGAACCAGACGGGCAGCGGTTTGCACGTCCGGCACGGTCAGGGTTTCTCTGCCTCGGGGACGTATAGCCTCTAGGCCATCATACACCTCTCCGAACCCGGTCTGGTAGGCCGTGCCGATCCGGATTGAAAGGAACTGGCCAAGCTCTGCAAAAGAGGTGCGTTGTTCCAGCGCGGGATGATCGCGGCTTACCAGACACCGGGACGAGATGACCGGAAGCGTGCGACAGAAAAAACCGGGGGGCGCATCGTCCGCGCGCCCGACGGCCAGATCAAGTTCCCCGCTCTCCAACCTGGGCATCACGTTGTTGTGCCCGATCAGCGGCAAAAAAACGGTGCTCGGAGAGATCTGGCGCAAATAGGCGCTGAGCGGGGCGGTCAGCAACAACGCCTGATGGTCCGGCAGCGCAAGCGCGAAACGGTCCGGCTCAGTCCTGCATTCGTTGAAGATGTCGTAGACGTCTTCCAGCACGGTAACCAACTTGGCCTCGATCGAACGCGCAAGCGGGCTGAGTTCAAAGCTGCGGTCGGATTTGACCAGCAGCGGATCGTCGAACATCTTGCGCAAACGTCCAAGCGCACGGCTAGTGGCGGGTTGGCTAAGCCTGACATCCCTGCCGGCATGTGTAACGTTCTTGCAGCGCAAGAGCGCGCTGAGCGTGACCAACAGATTTAAGTCGATGTCGCTGAGATTGCTGTCATCGAATTCTTCCAGTTCCCGATTGCTTGCAGGCATTGCTATCCTCATCCAGTCAAGGCAACGTCCTGAGCACTGTTGTCGAGAGAAGCCAGGACAGCGTTCGAAATACTACCGACGAGCGCGGGGGTGTCGCATGTTGAGCGCTGACACCGCCAGACAAGGGAGATCGGCTGCCGCGCGATCACAACGGGTGGCGTCACAGCCGTCAGGTGCAGCAGCTTGGTCACCCAACTTGCGACCGTGCGTGGCACGGTTAGGGCCAATCCGCCCTCAGCCGCCATGAAGGCGGCCGACGCCACGTCGGGTATCTCTACCAGATTGTTGCGGCTCATCCCGATCTGCGACAATGCCTGCCCGATCTGAGGAAAGCTTTCCCGTCCGTTGGTCACCAGATTGACATGCGTGAGCTTTGTGAAATCCGCCGCCGCGATCCGTCCTCCATTCAGATACGCAGACTTGGGGGAGAGCAGGGTCACGAAGTCTTCCCAGAACAGGGCACGCGATTCGAGGTCAGGACCAAGATCGTCGAACTGACCCAGCAGAAAGTCGGCGGTCCGATTGGAGATGCGATCAAGCCCTTCGCTTACGCTGCCATGGGTCAGCATGCTCAACACGAAAGGCGATCCCCGTGTCGCCTTGTGGATCTCTGGCAGTATCGCAGGGGCGAGGTGAGAGCTGACCGACAATTTCACCTCGACCGCGGATGTGTCACGTGCCGCGACAAGCTGACGGATCTGGCTCATCGCAGCGGGGACCTTTTGTGCCAGATGTTCACCGTGAGAGGTCAGGCGCATCCCGGTCGAACTGCGCACCAGAAGGTCATCCCCCAAAAGATCCCGCAAGCGTGCGAGCGCCCGGCTCATTGCCGGTTGGCTTTGACCAAGCCTTTTGGCCGCATGCGTGACGTTCTGACTGATCAGCAACGCCTCAAGAGCGGTCAGCAAGTTGAGGTCGATCCCCGCCAACTTGCCGTCAAGATACTGTCTGCTGCGTCTGAGAGAACGAGGAGGGCGGATTTGCGCCGAAAAGCGTGGTGGATCTTTCTGTTCGAAAGCATATTCCATCTGTCCGGTGTCTCTGCCAATCATCATATGCTTGTATCAATCAAGCTCGTCCAAGAGCGGACATGCGTCTGCGGATGTCGACCGCCGATCGCAGTAGCCATCCGCCCGACAAGGCAAAGAATGCTTTGAGATCATATCTTTAACCCCATTGCTGCCATCGGTTCTAAAACGTCTGAAAGGCGTCGAGGTGGTACGGAGCTGCGCAAATAAACGCCATTCACCGGTGCGGCTTCTGCAAATAAGGTTCCAGTTTGACGCTTTGCGCGCAAGTGGGTTCGAAATTAACTGCCGATATCTGTAAAAACTTCGCCCGCAAGTCGAACTGTTAGCGCGCGTAAAACCTAAACTCAAAGGCAAGCCACCGCTATGGTTGAAAGATGTCTGGGCTTCCGGCCCGAAGGACGGGCATCGAGGCCTGTGTGCTGATTCTCCGGGCCGAACAGAATTCACGGAATACTCCTTTAATGCCGTGCTCGTGGGAACATCCCAAGCTGAGCAAAGTGAGTGACCGAGCCGATGTCGCGAGACATCAACGCAGGTGTGGAGCGCTTGGGGGCAGCCTGAACCCTGCGTCGTGATCCTATGCATGGGCCAGCGTATTTTTCGTATGCACAATCGTTATGACGAAATACGCGCCTTCAGGATCGAAGTGCCTGATTTCCAGCATGCCAACTATGCATGCAAGGTCCTGCCCCTGGCTCACCTAGGCTTTCCGCAGGCCCGACCTGCCGTTCCCCCCGTCGGTCCGTTTTGAAGGAGAAACCGCCGATGTCTTGGGACAATCGTGTCGTCTGGTCCGAAGGGCTTTTTCTACGACCGCAGCACCTCCAGCAAGCTGACCGTTATGCGGAACGGTTTGCACGGGACATGACGTCAGCCCTTCGCGGAGATGCCTGGGGCATTACCGAGCTGACCCTCAACCAGGAGATGTTGAAGCTTGGCAAAATCGGAATCGAAACGGCGGCCGGCATCATGGAAGATGGCACGCCCTTCGCCATACCCGAGGATGCAGATCCCCCGGTTCCCTATTGCCCGCCCGAGCATCTGAAAAATGAGACGGTGCATCTGTGCCTGCCGCTTCGCCAACCCGGCATGCCGGACATTGATACCCGGTCTGATCCCGATCTGCCTTTGCGGTATGGCATCTCGGACGAAGCGCTGATCGACGTCGCATCCACCGAACGCGACAGCGCCGAGATCGAGATCGCGCGCCTTCAATTCCGGATCTTGCCCGACAGTGCCGAACGCGATGGCTTTGTCTGTTTGCCACTCACCCGGGTGACCGAAGCGCGGGCGAACAAGACGCTGGTTTTGGACAAGGGCCACGTTCCGCCCGTTCTGGATTGCCAGGCATCTGCGGTTCTGACGGGCTATGTCACAGAAATCGCAGGCTTGTTGCACCACCGCGCAGAGGCGCTGGGGGGTCGGGTTGCGGCGTCCGGAACGCGTGGCGTGGCCGAAATTGCAGATTTTCTTCTTTTGCAGGTGGTCAACAGATACACTCCGGTTTTCGATCACTTTGGCACTGTGTCACGGCTTCATCCGGAACGGCTTTATATCGTCATGGCCCAGCTTGCGGGTGAATTGGCCACGTATGCGCAAGCGAACAAACGCAGCCCCAAGCTCACGCAATACGATCACGCGGATCTTGCGGCCAGCTTTCAGCCGGTGATTGCGTCGATCCGCACATCACTGAATGCCGTTCTCGATCAAAGCGCCCTGTCGATCCCGCTGCGCGAGCACAAATACGGCGTGCATCTCGCCGAGGTCACAGATCGCAAGCTCTTTGCTCAGGCGACCTTTGTTCTGGCGGTCAAAGCGGATGTGCCGACCGAACGGCTGCGCCGCGACTTCCCCGCACAGGTAAAGATCGGGCCGGCCGAGCGGATCAAGGAACTGGTCAACGTGGCCTTGCCGGGCATATCGGTCGATCCGCTCCCCGTCGCGCCGCGTCAGATCCCTTTTCACGTGTCGACCAGCTACTTCGAAATCGACCAGAAAAGCCCGCACTGGAAAGACATGCGGCATTCCGGCGGCCTGGCCATGCATGTCTCGGGTGAGTTTCCGGGGCTTGAGATCGCACTCTGGGCCATTCGGGGACAATAGCGGTTATGGAGGGCGACGTTCAGAAACCAGGTCTCCATCTCGCCGTGCAAAGCAAGACCGGAGAGCGCCCCGCCGGGCTTGATCCCGATGGCCGCATCTCCGTTATCTCAGGCCTCAGCGTGGGACGCGGCGAAGACAACGACCTGGTGTTGCCCGATCCCCGACGCGTGATTTCCAAACATCACTGCGTGATTTCCCAAATCGAAACCGGCCTCGTCCTCGTCGACCACAGCCGCAATGGGACGTTCCTCAACCGCGAGGCGGAGCGGCTGCAACAGGACACCCCCGTCCCGCTGGCCGAGGGCGACGTCATAAGGATCGGGGACTTTTCGTTGACCGTGCTTCAAGACAACGAAGAGGAGCAGGAGGTCAGCGATAAGATCCCTGAACCGTCGGCCGAACAGACTTTTCTTGGCGCGGTTCCGATGAAGCAGCCAGAGCTCGGTTTTGCGCCCACTTCCGAAAAGTCGCTGGAAACGGAAGATGCCGCAGACCTTTTCGCGGATCACCAGCGTGGACTGTTTGCCAGGCCTGATCTGCCCGCCGTGGCCGATCATCTCGACAGTGGGCGTGGCGCATTCGTGCAGCCCGGAACCTCCTCCGGCCCGATCCCGGACGACTGGAACCTCATGGATGAGCTTGGCCAAGGACACGATGTTTCATCGGATATGGCCAATGGCGCGTTTTCAGAACCTCTTTCACACGAAGCGGCGGTTGATCCATCTGATCGCAGGGACGTCTGGGCCTGGCCCACCGAGGACGACGCTGGATTGGAGAATGAGGGGTTGCGAAACGGATCCAGCCGCAAGGCCGAAGCACGCCCGACAAAGGCGGGGGATTGGGACGCAAACGAAATACCGGTGCTCCCGTCTCAAACGCCATCGGGCGTGACTGATGCGGCGGCTGAAAAAGCGTTCTCGGCTTTCCTTTTGTCCGCCGGTCTCGACAAGGCGGACATTCCCCAAGGCCAACATGTTGAAATGATGGCTCTCGCCGGCGCGATGTTGCGTGAGACTGTCACCGTGCTGCACCGTTTGCTGCAGGCACAAAGCAGGCTCCAGAACGGGATCGGCGGCACGGCTGGCTCGCAAAATACCAATCCCCTGATGCTTTTCGGGACACCTGAAGAGGCGTTGCATATCCTGCTCCGCCCGGATCTTCCGGGGTTCATGTCCGGCGAAGCGGCGGCACAGCAGGCTGGATCTCAGATCGGCACGTTTCAGGAAGACCTCTCAACGATCATGCAGGACGCCCTTCAAAAGGCGCTGCACGACCTCTCACCTGGCGCGATATCTCCCGCAACCAAGGGGCCCAACGTCTTTTCCAATGGCTATCGCCGTCTTTGGGACGCTTACGACCGGACCCACACCAGGATCAGAGGCGAGTTGGAAGCGGAGCTTCAAAAGCGATTTGGCTCCGGCGCTGCCCTCAGACTAGCCAATCCCGGCAAAACGGATGACCGTTATGATGGATGAAGACGAAACCATATTGCTGCCGCGTGAACCGGATACGTCTTCCCCTGCGCACCCCGAGCCACTGCCCGCCCTTCACATGGCCAGCGCCCCGGCAGAGCCGGTTCAGGACGAGACCTGGCACGAGTTGAACAAAGGGCGCCAGTCGCCGCTGATCCTTGCCGCGGCGCCGGTCCTGACGATGGCGGCGGCCGTCAAAACCGGCGCGACGGGTGATGATATCGGCGCTTTGCATCGCCGCGCTTTTGCCGAGATCGACGCATTCGAAGTCCGCGCCGGTAAACTTGGTCTCGCGCCCCGGGCACTCAAGGCCAGCAAATACGCGCTTTGCGCCACGTTGGACGACGTGGTGATGAATACGCCGCTTGGAAGCCGTTCGATCTGGACCTCCCATTCGCTGGTCGGCTCCTTTTTCAGCGAGACATGGGGCGGTGACCGCTTCTTTGACCTGCTTGACCAGATGAAGCGGGATCCCGGTGTGAATATCGACCTGATCGAGCTGCTTTATTATTGCATCAGCCTTGGTTTCGAGGGCCGGTATCGGATTTCCGATCGCGGCCAAGGCGAATTGATGGTCCTGCGCGAGGATCTCTATCGCCTCATCCGGTCCATCCGGGGAGAACCCGAGCGCGACCTGTCGCCCGTCTGGCGCGGCGCCAAACCGGACCGGCGGTCCGGACTTGTGGGGCCTCCTCTTTGGGCGACCGCGGGCATCGCCTTATGCGGCCTGGTTGCCCTTTACCTCGCCTTGTCGGCCCTGCTCGACTTCCGAATGCGTGAGACGGGCATCCGCTTTGCCGAAATGCCGCCTACCGGCTTTGTGCGTCTCATCCGGGAATCGGCACCACAGGCCGAACCCGCGGTGGTGATGCTGCCGGTAGACCGATTGCGCCGCTTTCTCGAAGCCGAAATTCGTGAAGGCCTGGTGACGGTCATCGAAGATGATCGTTCAATCACCGTGACCATCCGGGGTGACGGGATGTTCGAATCAGGCGCGCCGGATCCGCTGGCCGAATATGGCCCGCTGATGGACCGGATCGGCATCGCGCTCAACGGAGAGACCGGTGCGGTTGCCGTGATCGGACATACCGATTCCATCCCCATGCGTTCGGCACGGTTCCCCTCCAATCTGGAATTGTCCCAGGCCCGCGCGGATGCGGTTGCGACGCTCATCCGCGAACCGATGGAACGCCCCGACCGCGTGAGCACAAGCGGGCGCGGCGCGGACGAACCCATTGCGCCGAACACTTCCGAGGCCGGGCGGCGGCTCAACCGGCGCACTGAAATCGTTCTGCAAAAAGAACCGCACTAGGAGCATGCTATGCTGTTCATCCGCAAGCTATTGACCGACAAACGGGTCTGGTGCGTCGTCGCGATCTTGGTGATCATCGCGTTGATTGGGACGATGATTTTTGGCGATGCGCTTGCCGACACGCCCCTTGACCGGTTTCAGTCCTACATTCTTGGCGGCCTGCTTTTGCCAATCGGTCTGCTCGCATTCGCGCTGTTTCGCGGAAGAATCGAACAGAATGTTCAAAACCGGGTTTCGCAGATCCTCAACGAAGGCGAGGGCTCAACCCCGAATGCGCGCATCGCCCAGGCATCGGCCGCTGCGGAAACCGACGAGATGCGCATACTGGACGCCAATCTGAAATCGGCGTTGTCCTCCCTCAAAAAACGCCGGTTCGGACGTGGGCATCGCCGCTGGCTTTATCAATTGCCCTGGTATGCGGTGATCGGACCGCCCGGCGCGGGAAAGACCACCGCGATTGCGCAATCCGGTCTGACCTTTCCGCTGGCTGACACCCATGGTCGCGGCCCGCTGTCGGATATCGGCGGCACCCGCAACTGCGAATGGTGGCTCACGGACGAGGCCGTTCTGATCGACACGGCCGGGCGTTACACCAGCCAGGAAGACCCTGCAGGACCCGAGCGTGGGGTTTGGCTCGGCTTTTTGAGATTGCTCAAAAAGCGGCGGCGCCGCGAGCCGATCAACGGCATTATCGTCGCCATCAGCCTCGACGTGCTGATCGGGCCGGCGGCCTCCCGACGCGACTTTGCGCGACGCATCCGTCTGCGGGTGCGTGATATCTACGAGGAGTTGGGCCAACGTGTGCCGGTCTACACTCTGCTGACCAAGGCGGACCTGATGGCCGGGTTCGTCGAGTTCTTCGATGATCTGGGACAGGAGGGGCGCGAGGCGGTTTGGGGCATCACCTTCCCGACCGAAAAGGACGACGCCCCGCCGTCACAAAAGGCCACCGATCCGCTTGAAAGCTTTGAGCGGGAGTTTGATCGGATCGTCGCGCGCCTTGACGCCCGCCTGCCCGACCGCATGCAGAAAGAGGCGGATGTCCCGCGCAGGCGGCTCGTTTTTGGATTTCCGCAACAGGTGGCAAGCCTGCGACCGGTGATCAGCGCGTTCCTGACGGACGCATTCGCATCGAACTCTTTCGAAGACCCGATCTTGCTGCGTGGTCTTTATATGGTGAGTGGCACCCAGCATGGTCAGACCATCGACCGCATCACGACAGAGGCAGCCGTCCCCATTGAGGCAGAAGGCGGACGGACCGCCGGTTCTCCTCAGCCCCGCAGTTATTTTCTGACCCGTTTGATGCGGGACGTCATCTTTACCGAGGCCAGTCTCGTCCGCAACGAACCTGGTTCAGCCCGCCGATTGGTCCGCCGGCAACTGGCGGGGCATGCCGGCATTGGCCTTGCCGCGTTGGCCCTGAGCGTGGTGATGCTGATGACCTACCGGCATTCCGTGGCACTTGCAGGACGCTTCGAAGCGGAGGCACAGGTCTTTTCGGATGAGGCGTTGCCCCTGCAACTCGAAGAAGTGGGCAGGTCGGATCTGCGTGATGTCGTTCCACTTCTGGACCGTCTCAGAGCTCTGCAGGACGATCTTGACGCCGACCTGAACGTCGCGACCACCGAGACCGCGGCCAGTTCAATGGATTTCGGCCTCGTTCGCGCGGGTGAGCTGGACACGATGGCCGGCACGGCCTATCGCGACACGCTTTCCTCGGTATTGCTGCCACGGCTTTTGTTGCGCATCGAAGAGACGATGGACAGCCATGCGGATGATCCGGAATTCCTTTATCACGCGCTAAAAGCCTATCTGATGCTCGGCGGGCGCGGCCCGCTTGAGCCGGACTTTCTGGCACATTGGATCGCACTGGACACCCGCGAGCGGTATGCCGACCCCGCCGACGCGGATCTAAGGGACCGCCTGGGTGGTCATGTCAGGGCACTACTGGCCACGTCCCTTACGGGCATCGGGCTGGATGACGATCGGATCGCATCCGCCCGCGCCGCGCTTGGCGGGCGATCCGCCGCCAAGCGGGTTCATGACGCCATCGTCAAAAGCGCGGCGGCCACGGCTGCACCGATCTGGCGTCTGGCCGATCATGCCGGACCAGATGCGGAGCGTATCTTTCTGGACCGGCGCGGGCCCGACACGATCACAAGTGTGCCAGGGATCTATACCCATACCGGGTTCTTCGATGTCTTCCTCAAAAGCCTGCCCGAGGTCACCGCACGTGAGGCTGCCGACGCTTGGGTTCTTGACCCGGATGCACCCACCGAAGGCGCGCCGGATCGAACGCGCGCCGCACAGCTAGCCGCAGACGCGACCGAACTTTACCTGCGTGAATTCGCGTTGATCTGGGACGAGACATTGGCTGCGATCGCCGTCCAACCCGTCAACTCGCTGGATGCCTCTTTGCGTCTGATGAACGTGTTGGCGGCCCCGACCTCCCCCATTCGCCTTGTGCTGATCTCCATCGTCGGCACTACCGCGCTGGACCGTCCGCCCCAAGCCGCAACCGACGGCGCAGAAGAGACCGCCGCTACTCCGACAAAGCCACAGGCAAACCTCGATACGTTGTTTGCAAATAGCGGCGACAGAGATGGCCCGCAGAACCGCGCGGCCAAGTTTGCCGCTACGCATTTCCGCGGCCTCCGCGCCTTGGTTGAGGTTCCGCCAAACAGCCAGCAAGGGGCCACACCGCCCATCGATCAGATCATCACCGATCTGGGCGCGCTCTATCGCAACCTTCGTGATATGCAGGCCACTGACGCGGCGGGCCCCTTGGACAATGCGCAAGAGGCCGCACTGGTCACCAGCGAGATCGAAACGCGTGCTGCGTCGATTCCGGAACCCATTCAAAGCTGGATTACGGATGTGAGCGCGCAGTCGGTCAGCCAGTCCAGATCCGACGCGCGAGTCCGGCTGAACAGGCGCTGGCGCAGCGGGCCCGCGGAATTGTGCCAGCGGGTGACCAAGGCGCGCTACCCGTTCGACGGCAGTGCCCGCGCCGAAGCAAGTCTTGAAGACTTCGCCATGTTGTTCGGACCTGATGGCGGGCTGGACCGCTTCTTTCGAACCAATCTCGACAATATCGTAGATCGCAGCGAGGAGACCTGGCGCTGGCGCGCGCTCGACGGTGTGGATGGGACGCTAAATGATCGCTCTCTGGCAGCGATGCAGCAGGCTGCCGAAATCCGCCGAGCCATGTTTTCGGGTGCAGCCCAGCGCCCGTCGGTGACATTCCAGGTCGTCATCGCGGCACTTGAGACCTCGGGATCCGGGGTCCGGTTTACTGTGGACGGTCAGGATTTTTCCTATCGCTCCGGCACGTCAAAATCGGCGCGGCTGCACTGGCCCGGTCCCGGCGGGCTGGGTCAGGCCTCTATCAGTTTCCCTCGCCGGTTTTCATCCAAGGAAGCTGGGCTGTCCAGCAAGGGACCCTGGGCGCTCTTTCGTCTTCTGGATCGGAGCCAGCAGCGCCAGGCGACCGATGGCAGACTGGATCTGACCTTCGTGCTGGGCGAGCGCCGGATCAAATTGCTGTTTCAAAGCGATGCCGAACGCAATCCGCTCGACCGCAGACTGCTTTCCTCCTTTCAATGCCCGGAGGCGTTTTGATGACTTTGACAAGCGGTTCCAGCCACTTTCATGCATTCGGCAAACTGCCCGCACGTGCCGATTTCGTCGATACCGGCCTCAGTGCAGCCACCCGCAGAGCGATGGACGTCTGGCTGCAGGACGGTATCGCGGAAAGCCAGCGGGAATACGGGACATCCTGGCGTCAAATCTACCTCGAAGCGCCGATCTGGCGGTTCATTCTGCCTTGGGGCATGTGCGGCCCGGTCACCATTCTCGGCGTGATCAGTCCCAGCCACGACAGCGTCGGGCGATGCTATCCGCTGCTGATGGCGACCGAAATCCCCTCCCCCGTCAATACGATCGGCCTGATTGCGGGATCAAACCGCTGGTTCGGCGCGGTGGAGGCGCTGGCCCTGGATGCGCGTGATCCGACATTCGATTCCAGCGAGCTTTATCGCCGCTTGTTGCCGCGCTGGCGCACCGGCGAGGTAAAGCCCATCCGGACCTTCCCCACTTCGATCAGCGGGCGCGAGGGTCTGGCCGTCGAGTTACCGATGTTGTCCGCCGGGCCCGCAATGGCCCATATGCTGTGTAGAGAGGCCCCCGCCGAACGTGGGCTTTGGTGGACTGCGGGATCGACAAGAGTCCCGCCCATGCTGGCAATCATTCCAAAGCTGACATCGCCCTTGGGCTTTACCGCATTTCTCGATGGAAAGTGGACACGGCACGGATGGGATCATCGCCCGCTGATACCGGACGCTCCCACCCCGGAGACCGGCGCGCCGGCCGTGGCCGACTGGGACCGCGAAGCCTGACTAAATTATCCAACCTGCACTGAACCGACCTAAGACCGGAGATCTTGATCATGCCGAAACACATTAAGTCTATCGCCAACAAAGCGCTTGCCGACATCCGCAAAAGCGAGAGCAGGCGCAAGAAGAAGCCCAACTGGGCTGCGGGATTTGCCACTGCGCGCGTGGAGGGCGGCAAGCCGTCGGCCGTTGTCCGCCCCAGCCTGACAAAGGCCAAGTCCGATATCCGGAAATACGGTATCGAGAAGTCGACCAGCTCCAAAATCGCAGAGCAGACCGAAGGCTGGATTTGGTTTGAAGGCGGCCAGATCTTCATCGATATGAAGCGCGGCAGTTTCAGTGCCGCCCAGAAGACAATTCAGGAATACTTCAAGCATTTCAAAATCGGCTGCCCGACAATCCGCAGGGGAGAAGCGCTCACCGAAGATCAGATCGCCGCAAATGAACAAGACGATGAGGAGCCGTCGGAAGAGAACGACGATGTCTCATCCTCGTCCACCGATAACGCAGCGGTTCCGCCTCCATCCGCGGACACCGAAGCGTCGCCACAGCCCGCGACAAGCGAAATCGGTGAACCGGAACCCGCCGCAATGAGCGAGACGCCGGCCGAAGAGGTGGCATCCGACCCCGTCGAGACCGATCTGCCCGAAGAGGACCGTACCGCCGCCGAAAAGACCGCCACGACGGTATCCGGTCTGCTCCAAAAACTTTTCAAACGTCTTGACGTGCAAACGGAAACGGCCGCCGATGACCTGCGCCGCAAGGCCGAAGGCTATCTTCTGGAGGCGCTCGGAGAAGAAGAGAAGCCAGAGCTTCGCAAAGCCTTGCTGGAAACCGCGCCTTGTCGGCTACAGGTCGCCATGGCCCGACAGGGCCTCTTGCCACAACTCGGCGCCACGGCATCCGAAGACAATCCACTCGACTATTTTGATCCCGACGCCCCTGTTGCTCAAGGGGAAGTGGCTGATCACTTCTTCGATCTTGCATCTCGTGCCGCCCGCAACTTGGACAAAAACATCCATATCTCTCGAACACGGATCGAAGATCGCATCGCCTCAACCTTTGGCGCTGCAACAGATGCAAAGGGTAAGCTGGACAGTCTTCACAGATTGTCGATGTCGATCTTGCCTGTCCTGCAGCACAGGGCCAATCTGGAACTGCATTTCGGCATACCGAACGCATCGGAAGGCAGCCACGGCAATGCTCCGACGCGGAACAAACTGGCGCTTGTAAACACCCTTATGACATCGATCGGAGAAATCGAAAAATGCCGCATTGCGCATGAACGCGCGCTGCAAAAGGAGAGCGGCGAGACCCTCAGCAGCACCGAACACGCCTATTTCGACAGCCTGAGCCAAGGCTTGTCCACGCAGACCAACGCGCTTCTGGAGCAAATGAGCAACGATCCCAGCGGATCGGAAGACGTGGCTGGGGAGGCCAGCAGCACCTTGAAAGAACATATCGACAACCTGCGCAACTTCGTTAAGCCCAGGTTCGCAAAGTTGGACAAACGAGATAAAGCCCTGGGCAAAACCAACATCGTGGGCCGATATCTGAAATCACTTTCGAAGATCGAAGCACAACTCGCTGCATCCTGACCCTCGGGGCTTGCGGGACCGGTTGCAGATCCTCCGCTCCGGTCCCACGCGACGCTGAAGCAACTACGTTCAGCCAACGCGCATGGTGCAGGTCATGTCCTGTCTTTGGTCTTTCAGGACGCACCGTCACCGCGCGTGTTCCGGAAAGGCCAGCGACGGAAGCACGCCGACCCTTACCGAATGGCCGGCTTACCTAATCCTTGATTTTCGCATCGAAAGGCGCGACGGCGATGGAGCCGGCCGATTTCGTCAACTGAGGGGTGGGCGTCGGCACCGGCATGGGTGTTGCCGAGACAGGTCCCATCCGCGACATCAAGCCAACGTTCGAGCCGATAATCGAAACGCCCTCCGGCCCAATCTCGATCCCCTGCGGACCGGTGGGACCGTGCACCGCCAGCCTGACGCAATCAGGTTTCACCTCCAGAAAGCTCGATGTCGGATTTCCCCTTGCAGATGCGCTCAGGGCATATTTCTCGCCCACGTTTACGCGGTATATCTTGCCGACCTTGAGGTTGTGATCCTTTAGCGCTTTTAGCAGAACTTCTTCCTTTCCCGCATCGTCCTCAAAGCTCAGCTCGTTATGGTCGGCGGCGCGTCCGGGAACGGATTGGCTGCGGAAAACCGAACGTGTCGCGCGTGCCGGCAATGGTTCGGGCGGACGGTTGTCATCGTTGTAAACCGCGCCGGTCACAATGGGCCAATCCGGATTTCCATCGTGAAACATTACGACCACCTCTTGCCCCTTGCGGGGCAGAACCAAGCTGCCAAAGGTCCGCCCGGCCCAGGGTTGAGCAACCCTGATCCAGGTGGAGTTCTGATCGTCCCGGTCCCAATGAAACCGAACACGAACACGGCCCCACCGATCTGTCGCGACAGTATCGGGTCCGATAACCAAAGCCGTCTGTGGACCGTGGATGCGCGGCCAGGGCGTGCGCCGCTCTGGTCGAAACTTGGTACTGGCAATCTGTGCTTCCACGGTGGCGCGGTAGAGAAAGCGCGTCTCGTCTTCGGCCTCGACATCGCCGACCTCACTGCTCAGCTCGATCTGCTGACCCAGGGCCAGGAACTGCTGCTGGGAGGTCTGCTCGTCTGAATTGTCGGGCAAATCGTACGGATTGTTCGCCCGAAAGGTCGACCCTGTGGTCACCTGCCGCATGCTGCCGTCCACCTCGATCCGGTAGGCGCGGCTTGCCTGCTCTTGCGCCCTGATGCGAGCGTAGAACGCACCGTCACTGCGGCTTTCGAACCGTGCGGGAAAGGTGAAGTTCTCGTAAAACGCATCAGGCTTCGGTTCAGTCCAGGATGAGGTCACCCCTGCGGCCTGCGATCCTGCACCACCGGGCTGAATGCGCGCTTCGGTCTCCCGAATGTCCCCAAGTTGCACCTTTGGAACGGGCTCAAGCGCGGTGAGCGGCGCCTTGGGCTTTTCGTGATCATAATCCTTGAGGCTGACGCGGCCCGAGGTCATGCTGACCGCCTCCCGCCACTCCCAGATCGAATCTGTCTTGTAGCGATAATCGCGCAAGTTCAGATGCGTTGGCACCACGTCCGGCATGCAGGGCATGTGATCTCCGGGATCGCTGACCAGCACCATCCGGTGCCGCTTCTCCTCGTGCTGGAAGTAGTAATAAAGGCCGTCCTGCTCCATCAGCCGCGACACGAAGGCGAGATCCGTTTCGTCGTATTGCGTGCAGATCTTCCGCCTTGGCAAAGCGCCCCGCACCTTGACGGTGTAAAGGCCGCCATGCTCCCCAAAGATCGTCGAAAGGATATCCAGGCTGGTCTTGTCGTGAAAGATCCGGCTGTTGCGTCGATACCCGAGCAGCGAGAGCCAGGGCCGAAGCTCTGCGACGTAATGCGGCCGTCGGGTCTGCTGAAGCCCGACATAACGCATCGAGGTGATGATGCCGTTGAAGAAGCGGACCGACCGCCGGTCCGCCATCATCATACCGACGGTCATGCTCTGCCCCGGCATCCTGCCGAAATCCCGCACGGGTTTTCGGGTCACGAACTTGACCTCGTAGCAAAAGGGCTCCCCCAGCCGATCCCCGCCGCGCAGAGATCGAAGGGAAACGCCATCCAGAGGGAAAGGCGCCGCTGTCAACGTCGCATAGCGGTTGGCGCGAAGCAGATCTTCGGCCACCTTGGACATGTGAAGCGTTTTAGGCGCGGACGGGCGGGGTGTGCGGGACTGAGAAGACATGGATGATCCGATCAACCTCAAACAGGGTTGTCTCTGCCGGCATTCGGATCAGGAAGAAAGCGTCTCGCAATGATGGTCAGGCTGATGATCCCGGCGATCAGGGTAACGATCTGAAATGGGGTCGGTATCTTGTGGCGCCTGATATCATCCTTCCGTTCATTGCGGTCGTAGTTGAGCTTGGCGATATCGCGGCAATGCTGCAAAATCTCGTTGGTGATTTCGGTGTCGGTCTTTTCGCCCTTAAAAAGCTGATGAATACTGGCGGCGGTCGTTTTCACGTATTGCTCCAGTTGCAGCATCAACTCCTTGTTTTCCGACAAGTGCTCTGTCTTGGACAGGACTTCGTTATATACTCCTTGCATCGCCTTTCCGGTTGCAATCATGTTCGCGCGGCGTTGGTCGGGTGAAACCCACTGATTGCGCGCATGATCCCATTCAACCCTCTGGGTGAAATCCCCGCCCTCTTCCCGGACGAAGCCACCGGTCATGGTTGCCATGTCCGGTTCGAATTCGACCAGAACCTGCCTTTGGTCCCGCACGATCATCGTTGCAAATTCACGCGCATCTTCGTCGCTGTCTTCATCATCAGAACGCACGGGTTCTTTGCCTTTGCCTTCAACCTGAGACCGCTTTTTTTCACGCTGCAGAACAACGATGTGCTCCGCCCCCGGATATCCTTCGGTCAAGAATTGGTCGTAATTGCGTGCTTTTTTCCGGCTGATCAGAGCAGGCTGCAGCGCGATGTCGGTTTCGACTTGTTCTTTATACTTCGGGACAACATTGCCGTCCTTCCACCAGTTCGCGATGCTTTCGTTCAGATCCGGCTCCTCCGTTTTTTTAAGCCAAGGAAAGGTTCTCCTCGCGTCGCGCTGACTTTGGGCCATTCGCGCTTGTTGGTTCTTCGAACCACCAAGTTCCAGGTCCCGGCCGGCGTCTTGGGGAGCTTGAGGCGCAACCGCGCTCGAGGACGCCTCTGCGACCGAGGCGCTGGCTGCGCCGCCATGTCGCTGACGTAGCCCGCTCGACCCCGCAACCGCGGCTGCGGCGGGAGGTGCCGTCGGCCTTTCCGCAGGCGTTTCGGTCTGTTTCGCCGCCTCCGCAACGTCCGCGCCTTCCTCCGGACCGATTGCGATGATCGTCATCATCTCCGATAAGCGCAGAGCCGCAGCCTCGGGCGAAACATAGGGGCCTTCTGTCCCAGCAGCTGCGGTGGTTGGTTGCGCCTGGCTTCTGTCAAGCGCCTCACTGTATTCCAAGGCCTCCGCGACCATCGCACTCAACGCTTCAGCAGCAGATTGATCAGCGTCCTCCACGTCTGTCTCATCGGCAGGTAAAGGTATATCTTCGGGCCGGGTCTGAATAGCGACCGGACCCTCAGCGGTCTCGGACGCACCTTTCCCAGGGACCTGTTCCACCGGAATAGCGGGCCCTTTACCCCTTTCTTCGGTCGAGGGACCCGCCGCGCCCTCACCCTGAGCAGAACCGGGGTCTGACTTTGCTGGCCAATCCTCTAGCTCAACAACATCCCCTCCGCCGGAGGTTTGCCCCAAGAGCTCGTCCAGGCTCTCACGTGATCTTCCCTTGTCTTTCTTTTCAAGTGTCGAAGCGCCCATTTTTATGCTCCTGTCATTGTTTGCTGCGCCAAAAGGTCATCCGGTGACGCTTCGGAATAACGGATCACTCCGTCCAAGATATCGACGTTCAAAGTGCCGAGCGGTCGCCCTTCGATCTGGGCCGATAGCGCCCGCGCACTGAGTTCGGGTAAAACCGTGCCCGTGAGGATCGCATCTATCCGGCGCCCCCCGGCATCGCTGCCGCGCGCCTTTGCGGTGATGAAGTCTATGACCGATGCGTCGAACTTGACCTCGGCGCTGTGCACATCCCAAAGCCGGGTCGCTATACGCTCCAGCCTCGACATCAGGATGGTTCTCAGCAACGCGTCATCGAGCGGATAATAGGGTAGCGTGATCATGCGCCCGAGAAGCGCAGGGGGAAAGACATCGCGCAGGTCCGTCGCGATCGCATCTTCCAACTGGTCGGGAGAGGGCGCATCCGCCTGTAAGCACAGTGTCGAAATCGTGTCCGCGCCGACGTTGGAGGTTAGCAAGATCAAAGCGTTCCTGAAATCGACGAGGCGCCCTTCGGAATCTTCCATTCGACCCTTGTCGAAAACCTGAAAGAAGATCTCATGCACATCGGGATGTGCCTTTTCGACTTCATCAAGCAGGATCACCGATCTTGGCCGGCGGCGGACAGCCTCGGTCAGAACCCCGCCCTGTCCATAGCCCACATAGCCCGGTGGCGCGCCTTTGAGCGTCGCAACCGAATGCGCTTCCTGAAACTCGCTCATATTGACCGTGATCAGGTCCTCTTCGTTGCCCAAAAGAAGATCCGCTAAGGCAAGCGCGGTCTCTGTCTTGCCGACACCCGACGGGCCGCAGAGAAGGAAAACACCGACGGGACGGTTCGCCTCCTCAAGCCCGGCCCGACTGGTGCGCACGCGTCTTGCGATAGCCTCCATCGCGTGCCCTTGTCCCTTGACCCGTTCGCCAAGCCTGTCGGCCAGCGACAGAAGAACATGACCCTCGTCACGCAAAAGGCGCCCGGTCGAAATGCCGGTCCAGCTTTGCATGACGGCGGCGACCGTGGGCATGTCCACGCGATCAATCGCCAGGAACGCCTCCGTCGTTTTGTCGGACGGCGCGGGAATGGGCGTCACCACTGCTTCCCCACCCAGATCGGACGCTACGCCACGCGCGTTGCGCGCTGCGCGCACGGCGGCACGATCATTCGACCAGCGCGTTTCTAACGCCGCCAAGTCCGCCTTGGCCGCGGAAAGGGCCTCTGCCGCGGCATCGCCTTCAGGCATCTCCGGCCCCGTTTCGCGGGCGATCAGCGCAGTCTTGCATTCCAGGGCGGCGACGCGGGTTCGCAGCGCATCCACCTCTTCGGGAGGGGCATATTCGCTCAGCGCGACCCGCGCGCAGGCCGTGTCCAGCAAACGCACCGCTTTGTCCGGCAATTGCTGGGACGGCAGATACCGATGCGAAAGGCGGACAGCCGCATCCACGGCCTCGCACAGGATATCGACACCGTGATGTTCCTCGAGCGGGGCCACGAGACGCTGGAGGATGGCAATAGCCTCCTCCTCATCCGGCTCCTCTACCCCGATCACCTGAAACCGGCGGGCCAAGGCCGCATCCTTTTCGATGTGGCGTTTATATTCACCCCAGGTCGTCGCGGCGATTGTGCGCAATGACCCGCGCGCCAGTGCGGGTTTCAGCAGATTGGCGGCATCTCCGGTGCCTTCCTGTCCGCCGGCTCCGATCAGCGTATGGGCCTCATCGATGAAAAGGATGACGGGTTCGGGCGCGGTCTCGACCGCTTCGATCACATCGCGCAGCCTTTTTTCGAATTCGCCGCGCATGCTGGCGCCGGCTTGCAAAAGGGCCAGGTCAAGCGCCCGCACCGTCGTGCCCTGCAAAGGCGGGGGCACGGCACCGGTGGCGATCTTCTGCGCGAACCCTTCGACAATCGCGGTCTTTCCTACACCCGCCTCACCGGTCAAAAGGGGATTGTTCTGCCGTCGGCGCAGAAGGATTTCGATGAGCTGCCGGATTTCCCGATCACGCCCTGTCACCGGGTCAAGATCGCCTGCCCGCGCGCGTTGGGTCAGATCGGTGGTAAACCGGTCGAGAACGGCAGCCGTCGGGGCAACCGGCTTATCACCGCTGGCAGACGCACCGGCCTGCGGTGTTTCCGCCCCATCCTTTTTTGAAAATTCGGGCCAGACATCCAAGATATCGGCGGGCGCGATACCGGCCAATTCCGGCGAAGCGGCACGAAGCACCCTGTGCAGCTCCGGAGCATTGAGCCAGGCCAACAAAAGGTGCCCCGACCGTATCTCCCTTGCGTTCAATGCAAGGTCGGCGATCAGCCATCCCTGCGCAACGGTCTCTTCGATATGACCCGAGAAGTCGGTGACAGCGGTCGTACCGTTCGGCAGCCGGTCAAGCGCGCGCGCCAGGTTTTCGGTAACGCGGGGCAGATCAATACCCAGCCGACCAAGAAGCCAGGTCAGATCATTGTCCTGACTGGCCAGTATCCGGTCCAGCCAATGGACCAGCTCGACATAGCCGTGTCTGCGCGCCTGACAGAGGGCCGTTGCCTCCTCCAAGGCCTGATAGCAAAGCGGATTGAGTTTCGCGAACAAGGTCTTTCGAGTGAGGCCCATCATAGTGCGTCTCCTTGCATCTGTGTTCGGACATGCCCGCGCGTGCCAACGCGCGTCAGGTCGCGTGCGTGGTCTGGTGATCGCCGCTGGCCCAGCCATCCGGTCCAGCCCAGCCGCCCTGCCTTTCCCAAATGAACGGCAGGCACCTGATCGCGGTGCAGAACGAGGGTCAGCACCCAATCGAGCGCTTCGCCGACATAGTTGGAAACGATGGCGGAAAGCGCTGGCATCGAAGGGCCGGACGGCAGGAAACGTTCGTAGTTTGCCAATGACAGGGGACCAATCACCATCTCGAACCGGTGATGGTATGTACGCACCCTCTGACCCAACATCATCGGGGGGGCGGCGTCCCCTCTTGGCGGCACGCTCCCCAGCCTGCATCGGGACGATCGGGGCAGATCAACCCAGGACGGAACAAACTCGACGATCCGTACGGGTGCCGTGAAAAAGGTGCCGATGATCGCTGCCAGGCCTTCGGGGTTCCGGCTTTGATCGGACAAGCGGCCGATGAAGTGCCATTTCAGCAGATCGGGCATCTCATCCCGGCGCTCAAGGCTTTCCATCCCGTATCCGGCAAGTGACGCAGCCTGACGCCCAAATCGATCCTCATCCGGCCGGTCGTGACTGACAACCGGTTCGGCTTCGGCCCAGGCGCGAAAGAAAAAGGTCATGAGCCGGTGATGAAACATGTCCGCAAATGCGACAAAGCTGCTGTCGCGCGCATTGTGTAACCGCCCAAAGGCGTACTCAGACAAATGCTGCGGCAGCGGCCCGTTCGGCCCGAACAGGCCAAACCCGAAAGCCTGAATTCGGGCCGGTGCATCGGGATCGGTTTGTGCGACGTCGGCAATCGGACGGGGGGCAAAAGCAAGGGAGGGCTCTTGCCCCAGACGTACGCAGTCTTGCGCGGGGCGCGTTCCTTCGCCCAAACGCGGCAAGTCAGGCCTTAGGGCGTCGATCTTGCGCAGCATCTGGAACAGATCGAATGCCTCCGGCCTTGCCGAGGCCTTGGCGATCATCGTCTGCCACGCAGCTAGAGTGTCGCCTGCCGGCCAATCATCACGGGCCATCGCATTGCCTCTCCTTGTGTTTGCGTTGTCAGCACGGTTTCAGTGAAACTGTTGATCGAGACGTGACGCGCGAAAAAACGGGCGAGCACGGATGCCAAAGGGAAGATCCCGATCCCCTCGTATGCAGCTTCGTCCAGGCCAAGCGTGACTTCGATCCCGCGTGCAATCGCAGCCTGTCCGCCTGCGGGCAGGCGCCGGATAACGGGCGCTGTCTGCACGCTGACGACACCGGCGACCTGCTTGGCGCGTCCCGGACTGTCTGTTCCGGCATAAAGCGACAGTAATTCGCGCAACGCATCGGCGCCTGCGCCAGCCTCCGTATCGGTGATCGAAAGATAATTCAGCGACAGATGGCTGATCAGTTTCCAGGCGACATCGCCTTCCGCGGCAGAGGGTCGGGGCGGTGTAGGCTGGGTCAGACACCGGACCGACCGAACGGGCGCACCGATCTCCAGGGCAAAGTCGCTTTCACCGTCTCCCGGCACCAAAAGCATGGGCAGATCTCGGTTCGAACAGAGACACCGCAGCGAAAGCTGACGCAGCTCGGGGTCTGTCATTGGCGTGCCGGGTTCCCCGAGTGCCAGAAATGCCTCGCTCCCCAGATATCCTGTCCGAGCACCTTCGAGTTGAACCGTGCTCGACGGCAATCGTGCCTCGCGCCGGAGGGTATAACATCCGGCCGTGGCGTTTTCTCCGGGTGTCCCGGAGATACTGTAAAACGGGCGAAACGCGATGCGTTCGCCGTTGCTACGCTCCCCCGCCACCTCCAAAAGGGAATGCAGTTCAAGGTCCATCGGCCGCACCCGGTCAATCACAACATGATGATCGGGACGGCTGTCATCTATGCGAATGGGATCCGTCCGGCGCTCGAACAGATTGATGGCCGGGGTGGCAAACAAGCGGACACTGCGTTTTCCCAGCTGGCGCTCCAGCTTGGGTTCGGCCCGGTCCAGGGCAAACAGGATCTCGATCTCACCGCTTTCCGAGGATTGGATGGCATCGCCTAATCCGGTCAGCTCGGCAAAAAGCACCCGTTCGGGCAGAGTGAAATATTCCTGCAAAAGCCGGTAGCCTTCAAAGGCGCGAGGCATGGGAGGCAAAAGCGCCTCTTCGGCCGCGTCAAAGGTCTGCCTCAGACAACCGGGCTGCAAGATCTCCTGCCATGGGACCGGCCGGTCGACCGGTCGCACGACGATGCCACAACAATCCGCCATCAGACGTTGCAAAAGCGCACCGCCAATCCCGCCATCTGACGGGAAGTGCAGGTTCAGGGAGTTCAAGGCGAGCTTGCCGAACGTGACACCGTTCGTAGTTCTCAGCCGCAGCCGGATGACCGCGCGTATCTGCTTGCGCAACGGCAGATCAAGTGACGAGATCTGGCTTGCTGCCTGAAAATACTCGAGCGCCTTTACTTCAATCGGCCAGAGATGGACGTCACGGGCCGTACGGAATTCACAGGCCGTTATCGTGCCCGGAACCACCTCGCTGATCAGGCGCGTGTCGCGTGGAACAAGCGCGCCACGTTCCATCCGCCCGGTCTCTGCATCCGGCTCAAATTCGACCACGCTCATCGACGGGATCGGGGCCAGAAAATGGGGATAGACCAGTTCCAGCAGATGCTGGGTGAAGTCCGGGAACCGTGCCTGCAGCTTCAGTTGCACACGCGCGGCCAGAAACGCGAACCCTTCGAGCAATCGTTCGACGTAAGGATCGGCGACCTCGCTACTCTCCATCCCCAACCGTCCGGCGATTTTGGGGTAGGCGCGCGCAAATTCCGCGCCCATGTCCCGCATATAGGCGAGTTCTTCATTATAAAGGCGGAGGAATTCAGGCGTCATATCTCGCCCTCGCCTCGACATTCTACAACGCGGATCGTGGGCGTTTCAGGATCGATTTCGGTGCGCATGATCATCCGGAGCGGCATGGGCTGCGCCCAGAGATCGGCGACGATGCGAATATGCACAGCACTTCCCGCGCCCTCGTTGCTGACGGTCGAAACCTCGATGCTATCCGGCATCAAACGGCTTTCGAACCGCCGCAAAGAGCGGGCAATGGATTGACGCAGCGCGTAAAGGTCCAGCCCCTCACGCTCCAGCCCGTCCAGCGCGGGGGCACCATAATTAAGCGTGCTGGACATGACCTCGGGATAGGTCGTCAGATCAACACTCAGTTCCAGCGCATCGGCGTTCAGAAGCCAGGAGATATCGCGCAGGATCACCTGCCGCAGACGCGCCAGCGAATAGGTGCTTGCGTCGGCAACTTCGCTCGCCGTGCCCGGAGAGTCGTCGGTCAACCGGTCCAGCAGAGACGGCTGGACCATATCCCTTTTCTTGGCGACTTGCGGCATGACGATCACTCCGGCGCGGCCCCAAAGCGCTTAGCGCGCCTTGATGGTCTTGCTGTTGTTGTTGTCGATCTGGTTCCAGGTGCCGTTGCCGCCCTGCGTCAGCTTCCCGTCTTCGCCCTGGATCTGATATTCGACCGTGCAGACGCCAAACTTGAAGGTGACGTTCTCTTCGGGGGCCGGATCGCCATAGGTCCATTCAACCTTTTCGACCGCCAGCATCTGAAAGGTCCAGACCAGGTATTCGTTCAGCTCACCGGTTCCGCTGCCCGTCGCCTTGCGCAGTTTCAGCTTGACGTTGTTGAAATGGCAGGCGCGGCCACAAGCCTGCAACAAATGCGGCGACGCTTTGTCCACCTGTTTTTTGATATTGAATGCCTCGAACTCCGCTTTACCAGCGCCGGCACCCATCGTGTGCGGGCCGATATTCAACTTGTTCTCAAGCGAAAAGCTCCAGTTGTCGGTCAGCATGATGGCGCCGTTATCCGACCCGACACGGGATTCACCCTTGGGCCAGACCCCGTCCACACCCTGCGTGAACACCAGATATGCGTCATGTGCCATGATTTACTCCATTCGATTGCGTTGTGATGAGCTTCTGCGGTCAGGAACGACCGCTCATTCGTTTCCCGCCGACGGCAGGCGTGAGACCAGGCGAAGCGACACGGTCAGTCCCTCCAGCTGGTAATGCGGTCTCAGAAAAAACCGGGCACTGTAGGCGCCGGGATTGTCTTCGATGTCTTCGACAACAACCCTGCCGGCCGAGAGCGGCTTTTCAGCCTTGCTGTCTTCGCTCGCCAATGTCGGAGACGGATGAACGTATTGCTGCAGCCAGTTATTCAGCCATTCCTCGACCTCGTGCCGCTCCTTGAACGAACCGATTTTGTCGCGGACCATGCATTTGAGGTAATGCGCGAACCGGCTTGACGCGAAGATGTAGGGCAGCCGCGCGCTCAGCTCCGCGTTCGCAGAGGCGTCCGGATCGTCGTATTTGACCGGTTTGTTAAGGGTCTGCGCGCCCAGGAAAACACCGTATTCCGTGTTCTTTCGGTGCAGCAGCGGCAAAAGCCCGGCTTTGGACAATTCCGCCTCGCGGCGATCGCTGATCGCGATCTCGGTGGGGCATTTGAAGTCCACTCCCCCATCGTCGCTGGGAAAGGTGTGCACCGGAAGATGTTCGACCAAACCACCGGATTCCACACCGCGAATACGGGACAGCCAGCCGTATTTCTTGAACGACCGCGTGATGTTGACGCCAAGCGCGTAGGCCGCGTTGCACCACAGATATCGGCTGCTGTCCCCGCCATCCACGTCCTCTTCAAAGTCGAAATCATCCACTGGATTGGTCTGGGCGCCGTAAGGCATCCGCCCAAGGATGCGGGGCATTGTAAGCGCCAGATAGCGGGAATCCTCGCTTTCCCTGAGAGAGTTCCAAGCGGCGTGTTCCGGGGTCAGGAAGATCTTGGTCAGGTCGCGGGGATTGGCCAGCTCCTGCCAGTTGTCCATCCGCATAAGCCAGGGGGCCGCCGCTGACAGGAAAGGCGCGTGCGACGCGGCAGCGACGCGGCTGAGATTGGACAGCAGTTCAACATCGACGGGTGTGTGATCGAAATAGTAATCCCCGATCAGACAGCCAAAGGGCTCGCCGCCAAGCTGGCCGTACTCCTCTTCATAGATACGTTTGAAAAGGGGGCTCTGATCCCACGCGATACCTTTGTATTTGCGCAAGGACCGCGACAGCTCCTTCTTGGTCACCGGAAGAACCCGGATCTTCATCGTCTCGTCGCTTTCGGTGTTGTAGACGAGGTGATGCAGGCCGCGCCAAGCCGATTCCATCTGCTGAAATTCGTCGTGATGCATGATCTCGTTGATCTGACCGGTCAGCTTTGCATCAATCGCGGCAATCAGCTTTTCGATGGTCGGAATGACCTCCTTGCCGATGAGTTCCTGCTGGTCCAGGGCGGCGGACGCGAGGGTACGAACCGCGCGCTCCACCCCCTCCCGCGCCTGGTCCGACCGTGAGCGGAATTCCCGTTGCAGCAGGGCGTCGAACCCGTCTGCTTCAACAAAGTCGACCGTCGGTGCCGATCTGACCTCGGCGACTGCAGCTTCTGCTTGCTCGTCCATCACTCGGTCTCCGTGTCGGGCGCTGTTTTGGCTGCGTCTGTTGACCCTTCTTCTTCCTCTTCACCCCCGGGCGTGGCAGCGAGAGTGCGCAGCAGCTCCGGATCAGACAGAAGCTGGCCGACAAGCTCCTCAGCGCCCGCTTTTCCATCCATGTACGTCAGCAGGTTGGACAACTGACTTCTCGCGTCGAGAAGCTTGGCAAGGCTGTCCACGCTTCTTGCGACGGATGCCGGCGAAAAGTCCTCCATGCTTTCAAAGGTCAGATCCACGAACATGGCTTCCTCGCCCGTCAGAGTGTTGGGGACCTGCATCGCCACCCTCGGTTTGAGGGCCCGCATCCGTTCATCAAAGTTGTCGACATCGACCTCGAACATCTGCCGCTGGTCCAGCTCGGCCAATGGCATCTGTGATCGGCCCACCAGATCTGACATGACCCCAACAACAAATGGCAGTTGGATCTTTTTTTCCGAGCCATATGTCTCGACGTCATATTCAATTTGCACTCGGGGCGCGCGATTTCGCGCGATAAATTTCTGACTGCTTTCTTTCACCATTTCTACGGCTCCTGATTGAAGATATTAGCGGAGAGAATTAAGCACTTTCCTGTTCTTCCCCTGGAGAGTTCTGAATACCGGCCAAATGGCGGAATTGAGGTGCCCCATCAGGTGCAAGCTCCTCCATGAGAGCCATGAAATCCTTGGAAACGAGATTTCGGGCGCGATTCAGCAAAAGCGGGATCGGACTGGCAGGCTCATTCAGACGGTACCAGCGACAGATACGATCAATCGTTTCGACGATGTCATCGCGGTTCTGGATCTCGCGGCGACCGCGTCCCGCGGATCCGCCTGTCTGCCCCTCCTCCGCGCCCCCGTCGCTTGCGGGTTCCGATGTCTCAGGCACCTCCGAGCAATAAGGCGTAACCAAAGCACGCATTTGGGACAGGACGGTGTATATGGGCGCAAAATCGGGCGCCTCATGCGAGGAGACATGGTTGAGGACAGCCGTTTCCAGACGGTTCAGCGCGTCTTCGCATTCGGCAAGATGGCCTGCTGTCAGGTCGTTGTTTTCCGTTGGCCCCTCGGCAAAGGCGCCTTCGATGCGCTGCAGATCCTCATGCGCGTCCTCGTCATGACGTGCCGTGTTCCAGTCCCGTATCGAGAAACGTCCAAACCTTTGTGAATCAACAAGGATATGATCGCGTAGCGCGCCTAGAAGCCCGTCGGGATCAACCACTTCAGACAAGGCATTGATACGGATCGTTTCATCGGTCTCATCATCCTCCGGACAAGGGTGGATGTCTGTCCAGAAGGTATCGACAAGGCTCGCCATCCTTGAAAGCGCAGCTGCAAAGCCCTCAAGGCCCTCCAGTTGCAGCGCTGCCCGGCTGAGCAACAGCTCAAGCCTGATGTCGTGGGATCGCGCCGCCAGTTTTTCGGCAAGGGACAGAACGGAAGCCCAATCCGGTGGTTCGCCAGGCACCGATGCGCCGTCGGTCTGCTGGCCTGGTTTGCCGCGCGCCATGATCTCAAGATCGAGAAATTCCAGATCGTAGTCCAGCGGCTCACCGCAGGGCGGATCATCCTCGATCGGCGCAACAGAGATCTTGTCCAGGGCCATCTAAGTCAGCTCTCCAAATCAGGACCGTGCCAAAAGCGGCCTCGCCTGTTTCTTGTCTGATCGTATCTATCGGAACGCCTTGGACCTAAATGCAGATTTGGTATGGAAGCATAGTGCAAGCTCGGCGTATTTCTGCCAACGTATACAGATACCTAAATCTATGATGCACAATTCAGGATATTTAGATGCACGATATTTCGCAAATACCAGGGAATACGCACCTTTAAGCATGCGGAAATTCGAAATTGACGATGCATCTTTATTCGCAGCAAGACCTATTGCACGAACCAGGGCACGTCAGCGCATGCATTGATGTCGATGAGACAAGAAACGGGCGCGCGCACCGGCGTCCTCTATCTGATCGGCAAGCTCGACCCACACCTCATCGATGGAGAGGCCCTTTTCCAGCGCCCGGCGTAACAACGTGCCCGCAATGGGCCCCACATACTGCGCAAGCGCGGCCCGCATATCGGCCAGAATCTCGGTATCGACTTCAGCGTCTGTCGCTCTGGCGGGCTGAACCGACGCGAGGTAGGGCGAAACGTCCGTAAGAAACGCCTCGTTCGCGCGCGGATCGTCAATGGCATCTGCCAACATCTTGCACAAGTCCTCGATGCTGCGAGCCTTGTCGGAGGCTTTGCGCACCAGCACACCCGCGATGGGTCCGACATATCTGGTAAGGCGGTCTTCAACACCGGCTAGAACATCGGCGTCAAAGGGCATCGACGACGGAACCGGAACGGTCAGGGACATCCTGCCTGGCACATGCGGCCTGCATGCGACCTGCAATGCCTGGCTCATCTCGCTCGCCGAAGCAAAACGCCGCTCTCTGTCGGTATCCAGCGCGCGGCGCAAGACGTCGCGCAAAGGATCGGGGACGTCATCGACATCAAGCGACGGATGTTCGTTGTGTGCCACACGCCGCATGATCTCGGTGGCGCTGCCCGAACCGAAAAGACGCCGACCGGTCAGCATCTGGTAGAATATGACACCCGCGGAGAAGAGATCCGCCCGCGCATCGACGGGATCACCACGCGATTGTTCGGGTGACATGTAGGACGGCGTGCCGGCCAGAACCGGCATACCCGCCTGATCCGACTGGGCAAGGCTTGCGATGCCGAAGTCGGTCACCTTCACCAGATCCTCATCGTTGATCAGGATGTTGGCTGGCTTTACGTCGCGATGCACGATGCCGAGCTTGTGCGCGGCATCCAACCCGTCAAGAATTTGCGTCATGAGCGGAATGGCACGGCTGGGCGGCAAACGCTCTTTGCAAAGCATCACATCCTTGAGTGTCGCGCCCTCGACATGTTCCATCACGAAATATGGCCGGGCGTCCTGCATCGCGAAATCGAACAATGTCACGATGTTGGGGTGCGCGCAGCGCCCGGCGGCCTGGGCCTCGATGCGGATCTGTATTGACCTGTCGGGCCCCTTTTCAGATGCCAGCAGATCCGGGTGAATCAGCTTGATCGCGACCTTGCGATGAATATCGGGATCGAATGCGGCATAGACGGTGCCCATGGATCCGCTGCCCAAAAGGCCCGTGACCTTGTAGCGACCAATATGCTCGGGGTGGCCGTCCAAGTTTGCTCCTCGCGTTTAGACATCCGGCTCCAGCAATTTCATCGCGTTGAC
The DNA here is from genome assembly GCF_004216475.1 of Thalassococcus sp. S3. Taxonomy (GTDB): domain Bacteria; phylum Pseudomonadota; class Alphaproteobacteria; order Rhodobacterales; family Rhodobacteraceae. The sequence goes on from NZ_CP022303.1 coordinate 4,638,042, forward strand.
GAAACTGCGGCGCATTCGCGTGAAGGACTGTGCCAATGAACCGATTTCATCGTTGCTTCTGATCTCGACGGTTTCACGATCGAGATTGCCCAGACTGACATCATCCGCCATCTCCGAGATCTGCCGCAGAGGCGAAAGCACCAGGCGGTGCAGCAACAGGTTCAGGATCAGCGCCAGCACTCCGAAAATAACGGTCAGACCGATTGCAACATCGCTCATCCGTTGACCGACACGGTCCAGTGCCACCTGCATCGGAACCGAAACAATTTGTGCCGCGACGATTTCATCCATCTGCCAGCCAAATCCATTGTCCCGGCCATATACCGCCACATAGCCCGCTGGCGCAGCTTCGGGGGTGGAGTGACAAGCCAGACAGCCTTGGTTTTCGATCCGGATGGGACGGGCGACAGACAGAATGCGTTGCCCCGCCTCCTCACGCTCGCGCACGAGTTCCGTGAGATCGGGGTCATTCCGGAATTCCGTGATGATGTTGGCCTGCCAGGGATCGGACCGGTTTGCGGGGTTGGTCGGGTTGATCGCCGGAAACTCCACCGAGTAATTCGGAAAGCGCTCCTGAAGGTTCCGGAATGTCGTATGCGCGGACCAGAACGGGACGGATTGTGGAAGAAACGTATCCTCCATCTGCATGGCCAAGAGCGGTGTGATCTCTCTTGCGGTGTAGTCACGGATCACGTCGGACTGTTCCGACATGATCGCCACCTCCTGCATGATCTGCTGACGCGCGTCCTGGTAGAGCAGCAGATAGGACAATCCGGTTGAGACGACCAAGGCGACCACGAAGGTCCCCAGCATCATCAAATTGAATTTGGCGCTTAGTCCCATGGCTCTCACTCGCTGCGTTGAAGAAGGCGCCGGATCTCGCTCGTCGTCAGCAAGCCTGTCGGCGCAGCGCCGGCTTCTATTTGAAATGCGGTAATTGCATCGCGCGTTTGCGGGCCAAATACACCGTCGATCTGGCCGTCGTAATACTGCAAGCGTTGCAGTTCGAGTTGAATGAAACGCCGATCCGCTTTGGTCAGCGTGGTGTCCTGCTCGTCCACTTCTGGCGGTCTTTGCGGCGATGCAGGCACAGGTGGCTCGGACGTCTCCGGACCGCTACCGCCGATCAGCGGATGATCTATGCCGGGGGTCTTGAATTCGCTGTAAGATAAGGACGCGGTCTGAACGGTCGCGGAAAGCTCACCCAATAGACCGGCAACCGACAGATCCGCATCGGCGGCCTCGATCACGCTTGCAGCAGCATCCCCCAATACCCCCGGCGCTGCCTCGCCGGCGGGGATTGCGATGGCGGATCCGACTGCGGGTTCGAGATCCGGCATATCCTCGAACGGCGAAGGGCCTGTCGGATCTTCATCTGGCCTGTGCGCGATATCAAACAAAGCTGGCCCGATCCGCATTGCATCCGTGAGCGCGCGCAGGGGAATGCCCTCGGCAAGGATATCGGCATCCCGCACAAGCCGGACAGAGCTGGGCAGAAGAAAGGTCTGACCCGAGTAAGTGGCTGAATATCCACAGAAATAGAGAAGCGAGGCGGATGCGGTACGCTTTTTTGCCAGAGCGCGGAATGATATAAGCGCGGCTGAAAACTCGCCCGAGGTCGTGTCATTCGCCACGATCACCTCAAAGCCCACATGCTCCAGCGCTCCGGCCAGCGCATGCGCCGACGCGCCGCATTCAGGGTATCCCGGAAGCGCCGAATACCCAGTCTCCGCCACGACCAAAGCGACCGGAGCTTCCGCAGCTTGAGATTGTTGAGCCGGAACAGCCTCGGAGGTGCCCAGAGACCCGAGCGTGAAGGCGAAAAGCCAAGGCGCTGCGGCGATGATCCAGGGCGCACCGGAGGTCTTTGGGCATAGAGGCAGCAAGACAGTCACCTTCTGGTTCCATGAACTGTCTGCATACTGTCTGCATCAGGCGGGTGAGGCGAATGCTTAAACCTTATGGTGCCATATCAGGATGGACGGAAACGACCTTGTTCGTCGGGCTGATGGAGGGTCTTTTCCGCTTGCTCGGACTGCGATCATCCGCATCTCAGGATCCCTTTCCCTCGGCCGGTGATCTGCCGTCTCCAACGATCCGCGCGCTTCGGGCGCACAGTGTTTTCATCGGGCAAGATCGCAGAAGGTGACGAAAAAAGGCAGGAACTACGCAGCCTCTGGCGGACGACGGCGCCAACGGGATGGGGAGATCACGCCTGGCTGCATCAGGACCCCGAACCATAGCAACACCGGCAAGGCGACAATCGCACCGACCGGACCCCATAGCCACAACCCGAATACAATCGACAGAAAGACCGCCAAGGGACTTAGCGCCAATCGTTGACCGACCACCATGGGGGTGACGAACTGCGCCTCGGTCAGGTTGATCAGCAGAAAGGCGGCTGGGGGCAGCAACGACATCGGTCCCGAAAACTGCACCACGCCGGCCATCAGCAGGCCCAGCACGATCATCATCGGGCCCAGATAGAGGATGAAATTCAACAGCCCGGCTGCCAGTCCCCAAAGGGGGGCATAGTCGACACCGATTGCCATCAAGACGAATGTCGTAACAATGCCAAGGCCGGTATTAACAAGGGTCACAGCGCCAAAATAGCGCGACACCGCCCTGTCGGCCCGCTTCAACTGGCTCTCCAGCGGCCCCGTTGCCGCGTAAAGATCGTCTCGCGTCAGCACAAAGAAAAAGAGCGTGCCCATGAAGACAAAAACCTGCGCCGCAAAGTTCGGGGCCAGCCAAAGCGCATCGCTCACCGACGGGATGCTCCCTTGCGGTTCAAGCGCATCCGCCCCGACCGAGTTTTCTATTTCCTGACTGATGGTTTCGATGCCGCGCATCAGATTGGATATCATTGCAATCCATTCTTCAGCGGCGAGCTTAAGGCGAGGCAATTGTTCAGCGAGGGTTGTGAGCAGCGGATCGGCCAGCATGATCAGCGCGCCCATGAAACCTGTGGTCAGCAGCAGCAGGAACACAGCGATCGCAACCCTTGGCACGCCTGCTTTCGTCAAACGCTCGGCCACGGGTGATACGACGATCCCCAGAACGAGAGCAAAGACGATGGGCGCGAATATCGACTGCGCGAATTTCAGGGCAGCCGTCAGTGAAATCGCGGCCAGGATAAGCAGCGCGATCCTGACAGCGCGTTCACTTAGAAGATTCTGCAGCATTTTCAGTTACGACCGGACAGCGCTTTGGTCTCCCGATGTCGCGTCCTGCAATGTCGCCGATGCCGCTGCATGAGCCTTGTTCATCTCCTCTCGCAGTGTGGCCTCGGCTGCCCTCATCAGCGCATCGCGGCGCTCTCCCAAAAGCGCATCTTCGCGCCGCGTCGATGGCAAAAGCGCTCCGATCAAAGCACCCAGACCGAAGGCAACGGCGCCAACCGCAAGGGGTTGGTCATCCATGAATGTCTTCGATCTTGATGAGAGTTTGGCGACACTCGCTTCGACACGCTCCTGTGCCTCCACCGCGGCACGGCGTGTTTGCAACACACGTTTGCGCGCCGGTGCGGGCAAGCTCTCCAAACCCTTGTCCATTGCTTTTCTCAGTTGCGAAGCAGAATACTTTTCCTGTGTCATGCCTGACATCTCCTTCTTGATCGCCGCATCCGCCGAAGCGACGCGGTCGTCAAAACCGATCATGGATTGTTTTGGGGGGACAGCGGTGCGCGTCGGCGCGGGCTTTGACGCACGCGCGCCCGTTCCGGTCAGCAGCAGCCCGATGCCAGCGCCCACCAAGGCAAACGCCGCGGGGTTGTTTTGTGCCGCATGCCAAGCCTGGCGACCGATCTCGCCACCATATTCGTGCGCAATGTTGGAAATGTCCGCCGATGCGCGGTCGGGTCTCGTCACTTCCGTCAGCATGTTGAGTGACTGACCCAAGGCGGCGCGATCCCGCTCAACCTGTGTCTCGATGTCCTGAATCTCACGCATGGCTTGCCTCTTTGATGGTATCAATGTCGCGGGAGATATTCGCTGCCGTTCTAGATGGGCTAAGCGCCTCCGCGCTCAGACGCGACTTGCCCACGATAGACAAGACAAGCGCAACGATCAGCAAACCCGCGCCCACCAGAAGAGCGGCAACAACGGCGGGAACCCCCACCATGGCGAGTGCCGCCACCAGCGCGGATGCCAGAACGTTCAGTGCCACCAACGCCAATAGTGCGGCGATCCCGAAAAAGACCAGCCCAACGGTGGCCCGCGACACATTGCGTTTCATCTCTGCCTTGGCAAGCTCCAGTTCGCCCTGGACCAGAGAAGACAAGTGCCGCACCGTCGAAGCGAGATGACCCGGCGCATCGCGTAAATCATGATGCGCCATTGCTGCGATCTCCTTGCGGCCTGGCAATGTCGTCCGGGCCGTGCGGGGTTTCACGTGTCCAAGGATCGTTGAAAGCCTGTTGCGATGCTGCTTCCGCCGGCGATCTGGCCTTAAGAAAACGTGTGGCGGCAAAACCAATGATCGCCGCACCTGCCAGAAAAATGGCAGGGTTTTCGCGGGCGAAGTTCGATACCTGGCGCATGGAGGAGGAGACATCTGTGGTGCGCAGCGAATGCGCGAACCCTTCGATCTGATCGGCAACCTGCTGAACAGCTTGTGCCTGAACGCTCCCCGCTGGAAACTGTTCGGCTGCGGCGTCTGCCGCATCAGCAGCTTCCTGCACGCGTTGTGCCGCCGAACTGCGCGCGTCCTCTTCCCTCTGCTGCAACTCGCGTCGGGCAAGGTTTGCTGCCCGGTGGCCAAGGTCAGAGGCTGCCTCACGTGCTTCAGTCCCTAAGTCCGATCTCTCGGTCATAGCCAAACTCCTCTTATTAACCATCATCGAAACAACGCGCTGCGATGACTAAGGTTCCAAAAGAAAAAACCCGGCTTGAAGACCGGGATTTTTCCAAAACGGCATATCGTAACGGCTAATCACGCTTCGCCAGAATTAAGCCGACAAGCAAGCCTAGGCCGGCTGCGCCAGCAAGAGCAATCCCCGGGTTATCGCGAACAAATTTACCGGTTTGCTGGGATATCCGATCAATTTCATCTGACCCTTTAGCCAGCGCGACATCAAACTCGTCTTTCACTTTTTCAACAGCTGCAGATATGTCGGAAGACATATTCGATTCTTTATCTTGCTGACTGTTTGTCACAGATACTTTTTTACTGCTGCATTCAGTATTTGGAATAGCTTCGGCCATTTCTTTCTCCAATTTCGGTTTTTAGCTCAAGCGGTCGTCAACTGCGCAAAGCGCGTGCCACCAGAGAAACAAGAAACAGGACGACAAATACGACGAACAGAATTTGCGCAATCCCTGCCGACGCTCCGGCAATACCGCCAAAGCCCAAGATACCGGCAACCAGCGCAACGATGAGGAAGGTCAAAGCCCAACCAAGCATGAGATATCTCCATTTGTGAGCGCTCCAGAGCGCGATCTATGTAGTTAACGCCTTGCCGGGCAAAAGAGTTCCCCCGTTGCCCAGGACTGCTTGGTTGAGCCTTATTTTTATTTTGTTTTCAGCCTCTAAGCTTGTGCATGTGCTGCCCGGGCCTTTCGCTTGGTTGTCATAACAAACAGGGCCACCCAACGGCGGCCCTGCAGATCAAGAAGTTCTGATGTCAGTTCCAGAAACCTTCATCGACGCCTTCCATCGACTCCAGCTGCTCTTCGCTCAGCCGCGTCACGAACGCGTATGATTGGTCATCGACGGCGACCAGATTGACATCTTCAACGGGGATCATGACATGCTTGTCACCGATGTCGAGAAAACCGCCAACTTCAGCCACGATACCGATCATTTGCCCTTTTTTGGACAGCACGATATCTTCGATTTGGCCAATTTGGCTCCATTCATCGCTCACCGCGTCATGCATCGGCGCCATCGACCAGGAATCCCACGAGTTGTCGTTTGCATTTGTGGTGTAAACAGTACCGCCTGTGATATCACGCGAACGAATAAGTTCAGCGGTATCCATTTCGTAAGATGCACTCTCAGCCGCTTTCGCAGCCTCGGTTTCCGTTTTCGTCGTCATATTGCCGGCGAAAGCGGAAGTCGCAGCGAGTGCAATGGCGACGGCAGTTGTCGTCATCAGTTTCATTTCAAGTCTCCCATAATATCTACGAAAAACAAACAGATGAAGACGATTAAAGTTCCAGTAAAATGATGTCATTTGGAATTTTAACTCCCAAGCGCTGACTTTCCGATCTTGACGACCCTTGAACCTACGGAAGCCAAGGTAAATCCATCTTCTAACGATCCTGCAGGAACGCGCCTCTCATCCCTTGGCCCCGGTTGGGCCGGACTGCATCCGCAAGCGCCTGATCTTCGCTGAAATCGCTCACACGATGTCTTCGGTCACGCCTGGCAAGTGCTGTTGATAGTCCTGCATCTTTTCCGCGTCATGAGACACCAGAAATCCGTTGCGCCGTTCCGGCAAGCTGACGGTGTTTCGTTTCACAGCCGTCTGCCACCAGGCCGCAGCCGTCTCGATGGCGCGGCCCTCCTCGGGCAGATCGCTCCACCAATGGGCGCAACAGGCCCGCCACAGCTTATCGATCCGGTCCCGCTCGGTGATGCGCAGCGCCGTTTCCGTATCCCACCGCATCGACCGTCCATTCAGGTTGGCCGAGCCCACCATCGCGAAATCATCATCGCAGATCAGCACCTTGTTGTGCACGTGGATGATGGGAGAGCCAGCCAGAACGCTCACCGCATCGCGCGCGGCCATCCGGGGCAGAACTGGCGTGGCGATGCATCCCCGCCCGTCGAATGCCGCCTGAACCCGCTGGACGTTCTTGGCGCCAAGCGCCATCCCATAGCGCGCATCGAGCCCCAGATTGCCTTCAAATGCCACGTCTTCCGGCACGGCCGGAAGCACCAGGATCAGGGACAGCTTCGCTCGGTCCTCCGCCGCCGCGATCAGCGCATCCGCAATGATGCTTGAGCGCAGGAACTGAGTTTCAATGTAGATCAGGTGCCGCGCCTTTTGGAAGGCTTGAACATGATCCTCCTCGATCTCGCGCAAAAGGGTGCGGGGGGACAACGCCCAGACATTTACTCTGCGCGGGGCCGAAAGCGTGCGCCGGATATGCCGCCCCGGCCGCGCAGGTTTGCGGCCAGAGATCTCATCCAGAAACGTGTCCAGATGTTGGGCGGCCTCTTCGGCCTCATCGCCTCGCAGAAGCAGTTGAACATCTGACCACGTCGCTGCAGCGATACAGTCGTGATCGGGGGTATCGAAGCGGCGGGGATTGAGATCCAGGCCGCCGATATAAAGAACCTGGCGATCTATCACTGCCATCTTCTGGTGATGCGACACGGTGTTCAGCGTCGGCAAGGCCTGCGGATCAAGCCCGATTGCCTGACGCTCCAGACGCGCCTTGTTCAGCGTGCGGAGCCGCGCGCGCATTTTGGCCAGCACGGTTGGCAGGAATGTCAGCCACGGCAATACACCTGCCCGCGCCGGATGCATCGACGGAACAACGATGAACCGCTCCGCGGCTTCGGGGCCCAACACTTCGGCCAAGGCCGCCGCTTGGCGCATGGTGCGCCACGTTGTTTCGTGCAGGGGCGTCGCCATGACGGGGTCAAAGTCGCTGACAACCAGGCGAAAGCGTACCCCCCTGCGCACCACATGTTCGATCAGATCAAACCATGTGTCACCGATGGCCCGCGCTTTCTCACTGATCAGCTTGGTGGAGAAGTCGAAGATGCGAAAACCGCCAGAGATCTCCTGCTCTGCATCCAACACGGCAGCCTCGAAGGCCGGCCAGGCCTCTTGAGCGGTGGTAAGGACCGAGAAATCGTCGTTCTTCGGCATTGGGGACTTTTGCGACATGGATCACTCGGCCTGGTGACGTTTGTTGACAATAAAGGGAACCAGACACGGAAAAGCCAGTCCGACCGGGCAAGTGAAAAGCGGCGCGTCGCATCAGTGGCAATGATACGGCAGGGCGCCGTGGATGTCTGTCATCTCACCCGAAATGCCAACGCGATCGCATCAGGACTTGGACAATGCGCAGATCGGTTTGGATATGTGGACGGCGAGGGCGATGATCGGAGGGAACATCGCGACAAGAAGCGCTGAAAAGATCAAATCAGGCATGGTGGTTTCTTTCATTTGCGAAAAACCTCTTTCAGGAACGTTTCGGCATCCAGTGAGGTTCCTTGGGCGGTCCCCATACCGCCTGCCGCCCGGAGGTGAACGTGAAAGAGGCCTCATTTGCCTCGCATCGCGGCCAAACGCATTCCACTCGATCCGGAAAACACATAACAAAGGTTGTGCAATACGACATAGAGAGCAGGATATGGTGTCGATCGCAGTCATAGGATCCGGCATCTCTGGCAGTGGCGCTGCATGGGCGCTGCATTCCTTCTCCCCTCATGACGTGGTGCTTTATGAAAAACGGGATCGGCCTGGTGGACATTCCGCCACCGTGGATATCGACTATGACGGGACGCCCACTGCTGTCGACACAGGCTTTATCGTTTACAATCAAGAGACTTATCCAAACCTGACCGCGCTTTTTGACCACCTCGGCGTCGCGACGGAGTGGAGCGATATGAGCTTCGGGGTCTCCGTCGGCGATGGCGCTCTGGAATGGAGTGGCGATCGCTTTGAGGCGCTGTTTGCCCAGCGGCGCAATCTTGTCTCGCCGCGTTTCTTGCGCATGCTCTGGGCCATCTTGCGGTTCAACCGGACCGCTTTGGCAGATCTAAGGCGCGGTGCCCTGACCGGGCTGACACTTGGCGACTACCTGAAGGCCGGACGTTACCCACCGAGTTTCATCGAGGACTATCTTGCCCCCATGGGCGCGGCGATCTGGTCCACGCCGGATGCTCAGATCATGATGTTCCCGGCGGAAAGCTTCGTACGGTTCTTCGCGAAACATGGATTGCTTCAGATCCGCCCGCCGGAGTGGCGCACGATAACAGGCGGTAGCCGAAACAGCATTGCCAAGTTAACCGGACCTTTGGGCGACGGACTGTTTCTGGGCCGGCAGGCGACCGAAGTCAGACGGCAGGGCGGCGGGGTCATGGTGACGGATACCACAGGCCAAAGCCGCCAGTTTGATCACGTCATCCTCGCCACCCACAGCGATCAGGCTTTGCAGGTCCTGCAAGACGCCACCGCAGCCGAGGCGTCGGTGCTGTCCAACGTCAGGTATCGCCCGAACACGGTCTATCTGCATCGCGATGCCCGCCTGATGCCGCGTCGGCGCAAGGTTTGGTCGGCCTGGAACTACATGGCATCGGCCCGCGCGGGTGGTGATCGCACCGGCCTCTCTGTCTCTTACTGGATGAACAAGCTCCAGAATATCGACCCCGCCTTTCCTGTCTTCATCACACTGAACCCGCCGGTTCCACCCGCTCCGGACAAGCTGTTTCTGAAGACCAGCTATGACCATCCGCAGTTTGATGCAGCGGCCCTTGCCGCGCAGCAACGCCTGCCTGAGATACAGGGCTCAGGCCGCATTCACTTTGCCGGGGCGTGGACCGGGTTCGGCTTTCATGAGGATGGGCTTCGGTCGGGCCTGATGGCCGCTGAGGCCCTTGGCGCACGCATACCCTGGCAGGTAGAGGACGGACATTCGCGATGCGCTTATCCCAACCATCTTTCCATTTGACCCAAGCACTTGATCTGGCGGATCTCTCATGCAGAACGGTGACGACATGACCCTCATTGACCCGATCCCTCTGCCCGCCCAAGACGCCCAGCTTCTGACCGCGGAAAATCGCAAGGCATTGACCCGGCATCTTCCCGCAATGGTGCGGCAAGCGCTTGGCATTCTGACGACGCTTGAATATGGGACCCTGGATATCGCCCTGCCCGGCGGCGCGTGCTTTCGCATCGAGACATCGACCCCTCAACCGTCGGCGGACATCACGATCCGATCCTACGATTTCATAGCCAAGGCGATCCGTCGCGGCGATATCGGTGTGGCCGAGGGCTTCATGGACGCGGAGTGGTCTTCAACCGATCTGACCCGCTTCCTCGAACTCTTCTGTTACAACGCGCATCTCATTCACGAGCGGATCGACAGCAATCCCATCGCGCGGCTTATGCTGCGCTTTCAGCATTGGCTTAATCGCAACACCAAAACCCAGGCCCGCCGAAACATCGCGGCCCATTATGACCTGGGCAATCCCTTCTATGAGCTTTGGCTCGATCCTTCGATGACCTACTCGTCCGCCCTTTACCAAACGGGCGCCGAAGATCTTGAAACCGCCCAGCGCGCCAAGTACGCGGCCCTCGCTGACGCAGTTAGAGTTCAACCTGGCGAACGAGTGCTAGAGATCGGTTGCGGCTGGGGCGGCTTTGCCGCTTACCTCGCCAAAGAGCGTGGGGCGCAAGTTACCGGCCTGACCATCAGTCAGGAACAGCTGGAGTTCGGGCGAGCCCACATAGAGCGCCTGGGCCTCGCCGGCCTTGTCGATCTACAACTACGGGACTACCGGGCAGAAGATGGAAAATACGACCGGATCGTCTCGGTCGAGATGTTCGAGGCGGTGGGAGAGGCATACTGGCCAGACTTTTTCGATATGCTTGCCCGCTGTCTCAAACCCGGAGGACGCGCAGGGCTGCAGGTTATCACGATCCAGGAGAAGTACTTCGAGCATTACCGACGCGGGACAGATTTCATACAGCACTACGTCTTTCCGGGGGGCATGCTGCCAACGCCGACCCACCTTCGTACCCTTGGCCATGAGGCGGGGTTGGACCAAATTTCGGAGCGGGTGTTTGGTGAAAGCTATGCCCGCACCCTCAGTGAATGGCGCGCCGCGTTTCTTCAGAACTGGGACGAGATTGCGCCAATGGGCTTTGATGATCGTTTCAAACGCCTCTGGCTTTATTACTTTCACTACTGCGAAGCCGGGTTTCGCGCTGGCAATATCGACGTGCGGCAGGTGATCTACGACCACGCGCAAAACTGAGCCGTATTTGTGCAGGAAATCAGTGACTGCGGCCCACGCCCCGCATAGACTTGCCATGCCACCGACCGGACAAGACAGCAGTGACACGCAATAAAGCAAGACCCCAGATGCCCGGGTGGTCCGCATGATGCGCGCGCCCAGCCTTCGTGTCACCATTCTGACGCTGTTTCTGGTTCTGACCGTGCCCGTTTTCCTGAGCGTTTTCACATATAGCTACTTCACCAGCAGCAAACTGGTCCGCGACGACACGATCGAACGCATCGCGCTGTATCAGGCGGACGTGGACGAAAGCATCGAAAACTTCTTTCGGGAGGTCGTCTCAAAGGCAGAAAGCGCCGCGATCGCAGGCTCCCTTCAAGCAGATTTCTATCTGGAACGCAGCGCCATAGACTATCTGACCTCTGTAACGCTCGGCACGCCGGGCGTGCTCAGCACCTATGTCGGGCTGGAGGCGGATGGCAGTTTTCTTCAGGCGCGGCGGATGCAGACCGGTCAGCGCGTCAATGATCAGGATTTGCCCCCCGGAAGCGTCTTTGCCCGGCGCTGGATCACGGCGGACGGCACGGGGACGCGGATCGACACCTATGCGTTCGAGGACGCGCAGGGCGAACCGCTTGGGCAACTCAGCAATGTGACGGCGTACGACCCCCGTCTGCGCATGTGGTACGAGGTCACCCGCGACGGAGGAGAGGTCACGATCTCGGACCCGGACGTCTTTGCGGCGCTCGGGCTGGTGGGCTTTACCGTGGCAGCGCCGATCTATTGGGACCAAGAACTGGGCGGGATTGCCGCCATCGACCTGACGCTGGACAGCCTGTCGGCCTACCTTGCCCGGCAAAGCGTCAGCCCCGCCTCCGCCAGTTTCATCCTGGACCAGCGCGGCAATGTACTGGCCAATTCCGACAAGGCCGCCGTCTTTCCGGACAGCGCGGGTGCGCTGCGCCTGCCTCATATCACCGAATGGCCCGATCCGATTGTCGGGGTTGCCTATGGTCAGCGGCCCCGGGGCGATGAGAACGGTGAGCCCTTTCTTCTGCAATATGACGGGCAGGATTATCTGGCATCGCTGAAACCGATCACAACGGTGCAGGACAAGGCCTGGCAGGTCTTCGTCATTGCCCCGATGGCCGACTTCAACACCGAAATCGCAAGCAACAATCGCCGGATGCTGATGATTGGCATCGGGGCGACGATCTTGCAGATCTTTGTCATCTGGCTGCTCGCCCAGCGGATCGCCCGCCCTCTCGAAATGCTGGTGCGCGATGTCGAACAGATCCGTGATCTTAGCCCTGATCCGCTGCCTCCGCTCCCCACCGTCCGGATCCGCGAAATTGCCCTTCTATCGCGCGCGGTGGGCACGCTGGACACCGCCATCCGGTCCTTCGCCTCCTTTGTTCCGGTCGGCCTTGTGCGCCAGCTTCTGCAATCTGAGCAGAAGCTTGAGATCGGGGGAAACAGCCGCTTCCTTACGGTGTTTTTCTCGGACATCGAGGGGTTTTCAGAACAATCCGAAAACCTGCCGTCGCGTGAGCTTTTGATGCGGGTGTCGGATTACCTGTCGATCCTGACCGGCGCAGTCAACGATGAGGCCGGCACCATCGACAAGTTCATCGGCGACGGCGTGATGGCCTTCTGGGGGGCGCCCACGCTGCTTGAGGATCACGCGAAACGCGCCTGCCTGGCGGCGCTGCGTGTCCAGATCGAGGTAAAGCGCCTTGGCCAGGATCTCATGGATCGCGGGATGGATCCGCTGAACGTGCGCATCGGCATTCACAGCGATGCCGTTCTTGTCGGCAATATCGGGTCCGCCGACCGGATGAGCTATACCGTTCTGGGCGACGGGGTGAATGTGGCCTCGCGGCTGGAGGCCATGAACAAGACCTACGGCACGCGCATCTGCATCAGCCACACGGTCTATCGGGAGGCCGGAGAAATCCTGTGCACCCGCCCGATCGGAGACGTGACCATCAAGGGGCGGCGCGGCTCCGTCACCATTTACGAATTGCTGGGCGCCTTCGAAGCCGGGGCAGAGTTTGAACCCGACGAACAAACCCTCAGCCTTGCCCTGCGCAGCCGGGATGCCTATGCGCGCCGGGCAGCGGGTGATCTTGAGGAGGCGCAAGTGCTTTATCGTGCCATTCTCGAAGACTTCCCCGACGACGGTGTGGCGCGCGCCGCTCTGGATCAGCTAGAGGACGATTTGGCTTCTTCGAACCGGACATAGCTAAAAAAGGCGATTTGCTTCAGGTGTGCCGAGGCTAGGCATGCGCATCGGCATAGTTCCGTTCGATCATGCGATGGACCCAGCGGCTTGCAACCACGATGATCTGCATCAGGATCACGAAAAGCACGATCATCAGCAAAAATAGCACATAGCGCCATGGGGTGTTTCCGATCAATTCTGCCTCGGTCAGCACCGCGCTCATGGCTTCGTTCACTCCGATAGCCGCCCCGAAACAGGATGCGGACACCAGGACCTGAAAGGCGCGCACCATGTTGGGGATCAGCAAAAGCGCGGCCCGATGGGCGCCACGGCGCCATTGAAGGATCGCATCGCCGACCTGATCGTAGGCATAAGAGCAGATGTAAGGCAGGCACGCCAGGGTCACGAAAACGATGCCGGGATCGTCAAACCAGTCTTCCAGGGCCGAATAATAGGGGCGCATCACACCAGCCAGAAAGAACATCGCGATATAGACAGGCATCGCCCGCAGCACATTCATCGACAGATCCGTGATGCGCGGCAGCACGGGCAGGCGCGATTTGTGTATCGCCGCCAGCAAGGCCCCCAGCGCCAAACCAAGGATCAACGCCATGAATGCGATCTGAAAGTTGATGATCAGACCTTGCGCAAAGTGCAGAGCGAACCCGTCGGAGAAAGGCAAATTCATCGCATCACCCCTCGACCAACGCACGCTCAAGACCGCGGTTCAGGGCACGGGAAAGCCGAACGACCGCCATCACGACAAGGATGTAAAAGATCAGAAGGATCCAGTAGGTCACGACCTGACTGCGCGAGAAGGACGCGATGTCATTCAGCGCGTTGGTCAGATCCGCCACACCGACAAAGCTCGCAGCGGCGATGCCGCGTGTTGCGTTGGTCAGAAAGGCTTCGATCTGCGGGGCTGCGCGCACGATGGCATGCCGCATCCGCTTGCCATCGCTCATCCGGCTGCCCAGGGACCGCCAGGCATCCGCGATCCCCTGACCGGCAAAGGCACCGTTGACGAGCGCAATCGAAATAATCGCCACGAAAAGCGCAACTGCCGTGGAGTAGAGAAGAATTGCATTCGCCAAGGCCGCGACGAAGACCAGGATCAGGATCGGCGGGCTGCCCTGAAACACAACGATCAGCAGATGCAGCGCGCCGCGCAACACACGATTTCGCGCCAGCAGGCCCCAGGCAAAAAGCAGTGCAATACCAAGGGTTGCGACCAATACACCCGCCACCGCTATCAACGAAATGATCGCCCCGTTGACCAGCAAATCCCAGGCAAACTGACTGTAAAGCACGCCAAAGGTCTCGTTCAGCCAGTCCTGAAATCCGGCCACCGCGACTTTCACCGGACCTTCGGCCAAGGTCGTATCCAGCGGTGGCAGCATGCAGGTTGCAGGGGCTTGCATGCAAAAGGGCTGGTTCCACGTGTCTTGCATGCGCAGCAGAAAGCCAAGCACGATCCCGTGGCTCTCTGCCATCTCAAGGAATGTGCCATCCGCGTGAAACCGCGCCGAGATCTGATCGAGCACCGAAGCCAACCGTTCGGTACCCTCCAGCCCGACGGCCATGCCCCATGGGATCTCCGACAGGCCCAGCTTGCGCTCGAACCGCCCACCGAAATCGTCGCTTGCCAAGGCATCGACCATCACGCTGTCATCCTGAACGATCAGCGAACAGGTTCCTGCCTCGAGGTTTTCCAGCAAGCGCGCGGGCGTGTCGAACAGCATGACGCGGGCCACACGCTCCACCAAAAGCGCGTTGGCGAAGTTGCCGACAGTGGTGCAGACCGTCTTGTCCGACACATCATCCCATGTCGCAATCGGCAAACGCCGATCACCGATGAGGATGGTCTCGCTGGAATAGTAATGCGGTCTGATAAAGCGCGCATTCGCGTCCCGGACCGAATTGTGGCCCATCGTTGCAATCACCAGATCAAGGGTCCCGTCCGACAGTGCCGAAATGCGGGTCACCGGGGTGACGGGTACCAACTCCGCTTCGACGCCTAAGGTGTCCGCGACCTTGCGGGCCAGATCAATCTCGTATCCCGACCGTTCGCCGCCCCGGTTTTCGGCAAATCGCGGATATCCGCTGCGCACGCCGATACGGATCGTGTCGGCACACAGGATCTCTTCCAAGCGATCCTGGTCCGGCTGGGCCTCACAATCTGCCAATCCTTCTACCTGAGCCCTTGCCTCATACAGCAGCGTCGCCGCGTCTTGTGCCTGGGCAGGTAACGATCCAACAAGCAGAAGCGCGGCAACACTCAGCGCGCGGATCACTGCAACGCCCCAAAGGGCGCGCGGCTCACAATCGCAAGGCAGACACGGCCAAAGCAATGTTCTCCGATGCGGAAGATGTCGGGGCTGCGCTGCAGAATTCCGGGCGTCAACGCCGCGACTTTCTGCGCTGGCAGAGGGACGATGATATCGTGGGATGTCGTCATCCGCAGCCCCGCAGCCGCGATCATTGCCTGGGTTCGGTCAAGGTCGATAAACCGGTTATGGGTAAAAACGGCCACTCCGTCCCGCGTCAGATGCTGGTCAAGGCCCGCGATAAACGGATAGAGAACAGCACGACCATCCGGCCCTCCCGCGCCCCAAGTCGGAAGCCGATGCGGCAGGTGCAGCGCATCGCAGGGAAAATGCGGCAGGTTGGCAAGGATCAAATCAAAGGTCCGGCCCGCAAGCGGCTCCCAGACGGGGCCTTGCACGTATTCAACACTGTCCGGCCGCGTGTCTATCGATGCGATGCAGTCCCGGGCCGCTTCAAGCCCCAGATCTTCGACATCCGTGACCGTCAGTCTGCGGGCGCCCAAAAGCGCGGCCTGCGCAGCAATCACTCCGTTTCCCGAGCCGATTTCACAAACACTCCGCCCCCTCACGATCTCTGGTCGGTCGCGCAAAAAGGACAAGATAAGCGAGGTATATTCACTTGGCTCAAACAGGGGCGTGCGTGTCGCCCTCACGGGCGGCGCAAGTTGGGACTCTGACATGTATTGACACTCCACAGCGACGCCAAAAGCGCCTTTAACCCGCCCATGAGCAGACTATCGCTTACCCGCCGAGCAAGCTAACGAAAAATGGAGTTTGGCCCGGCTTTACGACGCAATTTTCGATCAAAGTGCGACGAGAAGTGCAGCCAGAACACCGAACCAGTAGTGAATGACGATCACGCCCCCCAGGTTCTTTTGATAGAGGTAGGCATAGCCAAACAAAATCCCGGCGAAAAACGTCAGGATCACCGCATCGATCCCAAGGGTGACATGCAGCGAGGCAAAGATGGCGCTGGCCAAAAGAACCGAACGGTGCCCTTTTTCATCGGCCAGAAACTTCACAAATAGACCCTGAATAAGCCCGCGCGCGCCGATTTCCTGAACAACCGTGTGAAGAAAATACTGCAGCAGGAACGCGGAGGTGATCTGCACCGGACGCTCTTCAGGGGGCGTGTGCTCCGCGAAAAAGAGCATATAGACGATCACCGGAGAGGTCAGAACCGCGCAAAACAGAACCGCTTGCCAGATCGACTTGAAAAGCCCGTCGCGCTTGATGCCAAGATCCCGCAGCGGAATTTTGAGGACACGAATGATAAAAATCGACGGGATGGCAAAAAGGATCACCGTCTGCCATGAAAAACCCGGATCGTAGACATCTTCGACGTAATCCTCGGCCACCAGGTAAAAGAGCGAGGTTGAGATGATGAAGATCGCGATGGTGAAGATCAGGAAATAGCCGAACTGATTTTGCAGCGTGCGGGCTTCAAGTTGCGCGCGCATCCCTTTGAGCATCTCGTCACTCAACATGCGGGCACGGCGGACCACGGTCGTCGCCAGCGTGCCTTTGAGCTCTGTCAGAACGGAGTCATCGTCCAACCGGTCAACGTGAATGCGCAGGATGTGGCTTTCCGACGTCGCGCGGACCGACGCCGCTCTTCGACCGGAATCAAAGAGGGCCAGCTCTCCGATGCAATCGCCTGCATCTATGTCGTTTAGCTCGATCTCATCGCCATCCGGCGCCGTCCGAAAGGCTTTTGCCGTGCCCGACAGGATCAGGATCAGGTCTGTATCTGCATCCCCTTCGCGCAGCATCACCTCTCCGGCAGACAGGACCGCTTCGGAGGATACAGCCGCCAGCGCGTCCAGAGCTTCGGGAGAGAGAGCCTGAAAAGCCTCCGCGCCAGACAGATGACGATGGATAACTGGTGTCATGCTGAAGGCCTTTGCACGTGGACTGCTTCGTTGGCGCAGATCTAAGGAGTTTTGCCAATGCCGGGCAATATCGAAGTCCCTAGCACGGCTTGGAAGACGCCGCTTGGGCCGGGGTGATGCCGATTGTCCACGATTTCCCCGCCCCGTTGCGGGTTGAACAAAGTCGAGGTCTGCGTCACGGTGATAGGCGGAAATTCGCGCGTTTGAGACCTGGGGGCTTTGGAATGACACATGGTCGAAAACACCGCGTCCTGCTCATCAACGCTTATTTCGACCCCTGGCGAATGGCCACACCCACCCGGCTTTTTGTGCCGCGTGCGATGGCCCCCTATATGTTGGCAGGCTATTTCGACGCCACGCAATGCGAGGTGCGGGTCTGGGACGAGGCTTTTCATGGGGCCATGCTTGATCCCGCGCTCTTTGCCTGGCCCGACATGGTGGTCATCAGCGGACTGACGGCCGCATTCGACCGCGCCCGTCAGCTTGCCGCCTATTGCCGGCACGCCAATCCCCGCGTGATCACGGTGATCGGCGGCCCGATCCCCAGGGCGCTGCCGGGTATTTGCGCCGATGTGTTCGACTACGCCTGCATGGGCGATGTGGAAGAGATCGCGTCTTTGATCGAGGCCACGCTCGGCCCCGATGCCGTCCAGCTTGACGGCGCGCCGCGCTTTGATCTGACCGCGCCCAAACTTGGTCTTGGCTTTGTCGAAACCACGAAAAACTGCAATTTTGCCTGTGCCTTCTGCTCCCTGACCGGAGAAAATCGCGCCTATGTCGCGCATTCCGACGCGTCGATCACGCGTCAGCTCGACGCGATGGGCAAAGTGCCCATCGTGATGGTGCTCGACAACAACTTCTTCGGCAGCAACCGGCGCAGCTATGAACATCGTGTCGAACTTCTGGGCGAACGCTGGCGGTCAGGCCAATTCCGGGGATGGGGCGCATTGGTGACCGGGGATTTCTTCAAACGCCCCGCCAACCTCGAGCTGGCCGCCAAGAATGGCTGTATCGGCTTGTTCTCTGGCGTGGAATCCCTCGATCCCGAGATTTTGCAAGGCTTCAACAAGAAACAAAGCCTGTCGTCCGATCCCCTGTCGCTCGCGCAGGCCTGCGCCGAGCACGGTATCGCCTTTGACTACGGGCTGATCTTTGATTTTGCTCGGCAGACCATCGCGGAGGTTGACGCGCAGATGGACCGACTGATCAGCGATCACCGTATGCCGCTCCCAGCACTGGCGTCGCTTGCCATCCCGATCGCCGGAACCCCCATGTTTGACGAGGCGGTGCAGTCGCAGCGGATCATGCCCGGCGTCTTGCTCAGCGACATGGATGGGCAAAAGCTGGTCGAATGGCCGCAGGACCCCGTTGAAAAGGTTGTACCCTTCTTTCAACGTCTGCTCAGGATGCAGGGCCGTAGGACGGCGCTGGCGCGTCATGTGGTGCGGCATGCCTGGCACTGGCGCAGGCACCTGCCGATTGAAACGACGCTGCTCTCTCTCGTGCGGCCCCTGCACCGGTTCGGCCCGCGCATCGGCGTCGGCAGCCTGGCGCAGATGCGGCAATCCTGGCGCGAACCAAAGCTGACCTATTGTGCGATGACAGACAGGCCGCGCCTGGCTTATCAGCCGATCCACCATATGCCTGATCGGTTCCGCGCCGATTTTGAACCTTTGGTGGTTACCGATGCCAAGGGCGCCCTGACAGACACGTTCGAGGCCGCGCGGACCGCCCCCTTGGCCCAGGTCGTCTAGGCGCCGCCTTCGGCGACCCGAACGTTTTGCAAAAACCGCGACGTGCAGGCGGCCCAGTTCCAACGCTCTGCAGCGGCGCGGCAGGCGGCGGGCTGACGCTGTTCCAATGCCGCAAGCGCCGCGGCATGCAGATCGTCGGACAAGACGCCTGTCACGCCGTCCTGGATCACGTCACGCGGTCCCATCACCGGGTAGGCGGCAACCGAAAGACCGGAGGCGAGCGCCTCCAGAAGAACCATGCCAAACGTATCGGTGCGCGACGGAAAGACGAAGACATCCGCCGCCGCATAATGACGGGCCAGATCCTTGCCAGTCTTGACGCCGGTAAAGTGAACATCGGGATAGTCCCGCTGGAGCTGGGCAAGCTGCGGTCCATCGCCGACCACGACCTTGCTTCCCGGCAGGTCCAGCGCCAAAAAGGCAGACAGGTTCTTTTCCACCGCGACCCGCCCGACGTTCAGAAAGATCGGGCGCGGCAGATCAGCGAAGGGGTCCGAGCCGCAATTCGGGCGAAAAAGACTGGTATCCACGCCGCGTGGCCATGTCATGAGATTTCGAAATCCCCTCGCCTCAAGATCATCCCGAAGACTCCCGGTGGCGACCATGCACCCCGCGCCATGATTGTGAAACCGCCGCAAAATGGCATAGGTGGCCCTGACCGGCACAGGCGCCCGCGCGGCGATGTATTCGGGAAACCGCGTGTGATAGCTGGTTGTAAACGGCCGTTTCCGGCGCCTAAGGGCCGACGCGGCCAGCAGCCCCAAGGGCCCTTCGGTTGCGATATGCACATGATCACAACCAGACGCGTCGATCATATACATGATCCGGCGGCGCGTGGTCAGTGACAAACGCACTGTCGGATATGTCGGACAGGGAAGCGTTCGAAATTGGCAGGGGCTGATAACCTCGGATCTGATCCCCTGTTCAGACAAAGTGTCGATCGTATGCTCAAGCGTTCGCATAACGCCGTTCACGTCAGGCCGCCAAGCATCAGTTATGAACAGGACCGATGTCACCGCGCCATGTCCCGCAGGAATTCAGACCGGATCGCGCCCTCTTTGAAAGGGCTGGCATGAGTGACCGCGCGCTTTGCCATGTTTCTGGCAAAGGCTCTCAGCACCGCATCTTTGAAATGCCCTTTCCTCAGAGACAAACCAGACAGACAAATCTTGCAATAATGGCTTAACCCTGTCCACGAGACAGAGAACTCATAACCCCGCACCACGATCTCCCGATGGGTTTACCCCGACGAAAGAAACGCAAGCGGCCCGACCGTGCAAGCCCTTCAAACGGTATCCTGATAACTTTGAACCGCTATTCGCGTTTCACGTCTCGGAGCTCACAGCAGGCAGATTGCAAAAGCTCCGAGGACGATGATCAAGCAAAACGGTTATTCTGCGCCCATCTGGTCATGTCGTTATCGCCAATTCACACGCAAAGGCGAACACCACCTCAAGCAGCCCCGCTCATCCGCTTTCGCCGCTCTTTGATCCGCTCATCGGCGGCTTGCGTGCCGTCGTGGAAGGACCCGAAAAGTTTGTCCCATGGGATCTCAAGCGAGCCATAGTTACACTCGAAGTAACGGTGATGCATCTGGTGATGAAAGGTGCCCAGCCGCAGCCGGTTTTTGTCTTTCACCATAAGCCCCTCGAACCCCGTATGTGTCGTCACCGCGGTCAGCACGTAATACTGCAGATGATAAAGCACGTGCACCGGGTTTGACGGGATCACGAAATGGATCAGCACCGAGCCAAGAAAGATCAAATGTTCGACCGGATGCATCGCCATGCCCGACCAGGGACCCACGTTTATGTTCCGATGATGCAAGGCATGCACATGTCGATAGAAGAACGGAATATGCAGAAACCGGTGTATCCAGTAGAAATAGAAGCTTTCCCAAATCGGGATAAGCAGGAAAAGCGCCACGAACCAGATCGGGTTTTCGGCAAAAGTCATCAACGGCGCGTACCCATTTGACATCGCCCAGAAGACAAGAACTTCGTAAAAGGTCCAGATCGGCACGCCTGAGGCGAGTGTCCAGAACATGTTATCCCGAATTTGGCCGCCCAAAGTAAATTGTCGGCCGTTCTTCATCAGCGGGCGCGGATCGTATTTCAGCCTCTGGCCCTGTTTGGTGAACGTATAAAAATAAAGATGCAGCGCCCCGGCCACCAGCGTCACGAGGATCAGGTTGCGGATAAACAGCTCGGCAATCCAGCCAACGGCGAGGGTTTTCGTTTCCTCCAGCGGCGGCTGAAAGAAATGGAACGAGACAAACGCGATGCCCACGATGATCAATCGCTCGGTGATCAGGAACCAGGAATTCCAGATCCAGGCCAGCATGGCCACCGGACGTGGTGGCCACCGGAAAAACGGTGACACTTCCAAAGGCACGTTGGGCGTGTGGTTCCAGCCTTTCAATGGGGCATCCGACATGTTTGGCCTCCGTGGATTTAAGGACCTTTTCAGCTTCGCAGATGCAGCTTCCGTTGAAAAACGCTATTATCTGTGCAACTAAATCGGAATTTCAGAGGATGCGATGACCGTCTCACTCAAGGCTATGGCGTATTTCACGACCGCCGTGCGGCATGGAAACATCGCCAAGGCGGCTGCAGAACTAAACATTGCCGCCTCCGCCGTGGCAGCGGCAATCGACCAGATCGAAGATGCGTTCGACCTGACCCTTGTCACCCGCCAGCGGTCTCGCGGGATCCAGCCAAATGCGAATGGGCGCGCAATTGCGCGCAAGTGTGAAAGACTGCTGGAGGAGCATCGCTCGCTCATGGCGGAGGGTGCCGACTTGAGACAAGCGCTGCATGGCACATTGCGTATCGGCTATTACGCACCCGTCGCACCCGCGTTTCTTCCGCAGGTCCTGGCCTCCTTTGTTCCGTCCAGCGGCGATGTCGATATCCATCTGGACGAATGCGACAATGACAAAGCTCAGGACGGTCTGCTGGACGGAACCTATGACGTGATCCTTTTTGTCAGCGACCGCGTCCGCCCAGCGCTGGATTTCGATGTCCTGACCGAGGCGCCGCCCTATTGCCTTCTGCCTCCGACCCATGATCTGGCCCGGAACGCGTCGGTTTCACTGGGCGAGCTTGCAAGCGAGCCCATGGTGGTTCTGAACCGGCCGCTCGCCACGGCCTATTACCAGAACCTGCTCAAGATGCGGGGGCAGGACGCGGCCATCGTCGCCTATGCCACTTCGACGGAAATGGTGCGCAGTCTTGTCGGGGCGGGTCACGGCTGTGCGATCCTCAACATGGTCCCGCTGACGCGCCAGACCTATTGCGGCGCCGAAGTTGTGGCGCTGCCGATCTACGATCCATTGCCGCCGCTCACGCTCTCGCTGGGCTATGACAAAACACGCCCGCGGCGGCTGGTCCGGCACTTCGTCTCGGCGTGTAAAGCGGCTTTTGCCGACGACGCCGAGCACAGGTTCATCGTCGGGTAAACGCCGGCGCGCAACACAGTTTGCCCTAGGTCTACGGCGAGCCAATCGCCCCGGCGGCGCTGAACCAGAACGCCGCGACTATCAAACCGGGGCTGATCTGTCGGCACCTGCTGCGTGAGAGGCTTTTCCGTCTGAACGGCAGATGTGCGATCACGAGAACAGCATGCCCCCGTTTATGTCGATATTCGCTCCGGTCACAAAGGCGCTGTCCTCGCAGGCAAGGAACAGGACCAGATTGGCCGTATCTTCCACGTTGCCCTGACGCTTGAGGGGCGCATTGGATTCAAAACCCCGGCGGCCCGCATCCGGCGTGTGGATATTGTGAAAATCCGTATCGATCATGCCCGGACACAGCGCATTTACGCGGATGTCGGGGCCCAATTCCTTGGCCAGCCCCCGTGTCATGGTCATCACCGCGCCCTTTGCGGTGGCGTAGGCCACGGCACCCGGCCCTCCGCCATCGCGTCCCGCCTGACTGGCCAGATTGACGATTGCACCCGTTTTCATGTGTTGCAGACAGGCCTTTGTCATCAGAAACGTGCTGGTCAGGTTCAACGACATCACCGCGTCCCAATGCTCAAGTTCCATCTCGGCAATGGTCTTTCGTGCGATCAGTCCGCCGGCATTGTTGACCAGAATGTCAACGCCGCCAAAGGTTGCCATTGTCTTTTCGACCAGCGCCTCGACGGCCTCGGGATCGTTCAGATCGCCTTGCAGTGCGATAGCATTGCCTCCGGCCTTTTCGATATCCGTGACAACGGCATCGGCACCCTTTGAACTGGCATAGTAATTGATCGCCACGTTCGCGCCTTCCGCGGCCAGTTTCCGCGCCACGGCCCCACCTATGTCCCGGCCTCCGCCGGTGATGATGGCGGTCTTGCCTGCGAGTTTCATGATCAGTCTCCTGTTTTTCACGGCAGGCCAGACCTGCCTTATGCGGGTGCTAGGGGAAGGCGGCGGGCATCAGCAGACGCGGCAGCCAAAGGATGATCTCGGGGAGCGCGGCCAGAAGCACCAGAATGGCCAGCATCGGGGCAAGGATGATGGCCACCTCTCGCAAGACCTGCACAACGTTCAGCCCGCCGATGGCCGAGGCGATCAAAAGGCAGAGCCCATAGGGCGGTGTGACAAGGCCAAAGGCCAGCGATACGATCCCGATGATGGCAAAGGCAATCGGATCAAGTCCCCCCGCCTGTGCGACCGGCATCAACACCGTTCCCAAAATGATGATCGTCGGGATCGCGTCGATGAAAAGTCCAAAGATCAGAAATAGCGCGGCGATGACCAGCGCGGTGCCGAATGGGCCAAACTCCCAGGCCGTCAGCAGCGCGACGATCATGCGGGGCGCGTTGTAGAAGGACAAAAGCCAGCCAAAAGCCGTCGCCGTGCCGATCGCGAACAGGGAAATCGCCGCAAAGCGCGCGGTGTCATAAAGGATGTGCCCCAGATCCCTTGGCTTCACCGTGCGATAGACGAACATGCCCAGGATCAGCGCATAGCCCGCAGCGATAATCGCGCTTTCGGTCGGGGTGACGATACCCCCGACAATCCCGCCGATCACGAAGATCGGGGTCAGCAGCGCCAGGGCCGCGCCCTTCCATGCGGCGAAGAATTCGCTCCAATTCGGTACCGCGTTGACGGGATAGCCGCGCCGCTTGGCGAACCCGTATACCGTGGCGATCAACGCCAGACCGATCATCAGCCCGGGGATGGCTCCGCCCAGGAAGAGCGCGCCTACCGAAATCTGCATCACGCCGCCCCAGACAATCATCAGGATCGACGGCGGGATGATCACGCCCATCACTGACGAACAGGCCGTGATCGCCACGGCGAAACGCGTATCATATCCCTCTCGCTGCATGGCGGGGATCAGGATCTTGCCGATCCCGGCGGCATCCGCCGTGGACGACCCCGAGATACCGGCAAAGAGCATCGAGACCGCCACGTTCACATGCCCCAGCCCGCCCGGCATCCAGCCTGTCAGCACGCGGGCGAGTTCGATCAGACGGTCCGTGACCTTGCCCGAATTCATCAGATTCGCGGCCAATAGGAAAAACGGCACGGCCAACAGGATAAAGGAATTGTAGGACTGGAACATCCGGTCCAGCACGATGAACGGCGTTAGCCTAAGCTCGATCAGCACGACCGGCACGGTGGCAAGCCCCAGCGCGAACGCGACCGGTATTCGAATAACGATAAGAAGCAGAAAGGCCGCGACCAGCATCAGGCTTGCGGTGGCTGTATCGAGGATCATCTCGCCAGCCTCCGCGCCTGCCGGTAGTCCTGCAGGCATTGCATCAGCCTGAAGGCGGACAGGATGGCCCAAAGTGTCCCCACAATCGGCAGCGCCACATGGGTGACAAGCAGGTTCGCCCGCATCATGACCGATCGCTGTCTGCTGCCGAATTCGGCATATTCAATCCCGTAAACCGCGAAGATCAGACCAAATAACAGAATGGCGAGATGGACGATCCCGTTCTGCGCCAGTCGCATCAAGGGGGAGCGCGCGTCCGGCATAACACGGACGTCAAAATGCGTTCCGTCCCAGACAGCCACGACCGATCCGATCATGACGATCCAGATGAAGATGAAGGTCGCAAGCTCCTCGGTCCAAAGATATGTGGGGATCAACCCGGTGTAGCGAGAGATCACCTGCATCGCGACCGGGACAGCCAGGACACCCATCAGCACGCCCAGCGAGAGACGAAGACCGGCACAGAACCGGTCGAGAAGCCGTTCGATCATATTTGAAATTCCCCTCGCGAAAGTCACGAGATCAGCAGGACGACGGGGCACCAGAACAACACCGGTGCCCCGCCTCTGACTGCTCACATACCCCGGATTTCCGCCAGAAGCTCGGTTGCATCCAGTTCCGCCGCATAGGTGTCCTGGACCGGTTTCACAAGCTCAAGCATCTGATCGCGTCCCTCGAACTCATGGATCACAATCTGCCCGGCATCGGCCATTTCCTGAAGGATCTTGCCGTCCGCGCTGCTTTCAAGCGCCCGGCCAAAGGCGCCCGCCTCGGCTCCGGCTTCCATTACGGCCGCCTGCAAGTCTTCCGGCAGCGCATCGAACGTCTTAGCCGACATGACGATGGGGCGCACGGTGATCGTGTGCTGCGTCAGCGAGATGTGCGGGGACACTTCGTAGAATTTCAGGTTTTGGATCGACGCGGCCTCATTCTCGAAACCCGCGATCACGCCAGTCTGGATCGCGTTGTAAACCTCGTTGTAGGCGATGGCCGACGGGGCCGCGCCCACCGCGCCAAAGGTCTGGGCCTGGATCGGCGCGCCCATAACGCGCATCCTGTGACCTGCCAGCTCTTCCATGTTGGTGATCGGCTCGGCCGAGGCCAGGTTGCGAACGCCCCCGCCGTGATAGCCGATAATGACAATGCCCGCGGCCTCGCGCAGATCGTCCTCAAGAGGGGCCAAAACATCCGATGACAGAACCGCATTCCAGTGGTCCAGATCGCGGAACAGAAACGGCATGTCCATCAGCGGAATGGACTCGGAAAACACCGCCATGTTCGACGGCGCCAGAATCGTGTAATCCACCGCAACGCCCTGATTGAGGTAGGTGACGTAATCGCTCTCGACGCCCAGCTCACCATTCAGGCGCAGGTCGAAATCCACATCTCCATCGTATTTCTCTCCGACCAGGCGTTCGAACTCGCGAAGGGTTTTGGTAAAGGCGTGCTCTTCGTCGAACATGCTGGCGCCTTTAAGCGTGGTTTGCGCCTCGACCGCGGACATGCCGCAGGCGAACGCGGCGGCAACGGTGGCCGCCTTGAGTGAAAAGTTGAGCATAATGTCCTCCCGGTTTTGCTCTTCCTGTCTGCCAGTCGCCCCTCCCAGGCGTGACATGGGTCTTCCGTTATCCCGGCTCTGTCAGGTGCTCCCGTTCGGGCACAGGTCGGAATTCGTTTGGAGCATGACAACCCAAAACTTGTATACTAGTCAACATTTATTATTTTGGATGTATGGGATGTTTCAAAATAGAGTCTGAGCTTCGCTTCAGGGCATTCCGGGAGATCTTTCTAGTATGCAAGAAAACAGGCTGCTAAGGCTGTCGATCTCTGGCACAGTGGGGCAAAGGCGAACAGAAAGACATGAAATGGCCGTAACCGACATCGCAGAACGCACGACCAGCACGGATCATATCTTCGAGACGCTTTACGAGCGAATCGTCAGCCTCGATCTGCTTCCCGGAACCAAGATGTCAGAGACGGACGTCGCGAAATCGTTCGGATACTCGCGCCAGCCCGTGCGTGAGGCGTTCACGCGCCTGGCTAACCTCAATCTTTTGCTGATCCGGCCCCAACGCGCCACGATCGTGCGCCCCTTTTCCCGCGATTTGATTGCCGATGCGCGATTTCTGCGGCTGGCCATTGAGCTTGAGGTCGTTCGTCAGGCCGCTTTGTCGTCCGAACAGGCAATCGCCCTCAAACTGAACAAAAGCCTGAAAGCGCAGCGGGAGGCCATTTCCGCAGGCGACACAAAGGCCTTCCACGAACTCGACTACGACTTTCACAACCTACTTTGCGCGGCGGCTGGGCGTCCGGCCGCCTTTGATCAGATTGCCGCGAACAAAGCCCAGGTCGACAGGCTCTGCATGCTGTCCCTGACCAGTGCCGAAGCGATGGAGACCTTGTATCAGGATCACGCCGACCTCGTCGCCGCTATTGCCGGTAATGACCCGGGCGGGGCCGATACGGTTCTGCGCCGGCATTTGAGCCGTCTCGATCCGATCATCGACGCCATATACACGACGCATCGCGGCTATTTCGAGGACTGACCGCATCGCGGGTTTTTGAGAGAGTGGTGAGCCGTGCAGGATTCGAACCTGCGACCCACTGATTAAAAGTCAGTTGCTCTACCAACTGAGCTAACGGCC
The DNA here is from genome assembly GCF_004216475.1 of Thalassococcus sp. S3. Lineage (GTDB taxonomy): Bacteria > Pseudomonadota > Alphaproteobacteria > Rhodobacterales > Rhodobacteraceae. The sequence continues at coordinate 4,665,518 of NZ_CP022303.1, forward strand.
CACTCTGTTTCAGCCGGATCCTGCTCTCGCTTTGCTGCCAGGAAACCTGCAGCCAACGTGCCAGAGCCAGTTTGAACATGTCTTTCAACATGCCCGGCTAGGTGACCCATCTAGAAAAGCGAAAGGGGGCGGTCAAGTCCAAAAACCCAAGTTTCGCTGCGGCATACTGGATTCACAGGGGTGGCCCAAGTATACGCGCGTCATGGAAACCGATCCGACATCCCAGATGCCCTTCATGAAGATGCATGGGCTTGGAAACGACTTCGTCGTTCTTGACCAACGTGGCCAGGCGCCTGCGGTGTCGGAACGGCTTGTGGCCGGTCTCGCGGATCGGCACCGGGGGGTGGGCTTTGATCAGCTTGCCGCGATCTCGGACGGTGCGGAAGATGCGCATCTGACCTTCTACAACGCGGACGGATCAATGTCCGCGGCCTGTGGAAATGCGACACGATGCGTGGCGCGCTATCTCATGGATGAAACCGGACGGGATGCGGTCAGGCTGACCACGGATCGCGGCGTCTTGGAGGCGGTCGATGCCGGCGGCGGGCTCGTCTCCGTCAACATGGGCGCGCCCCAGCTGGACTGGCGGGACATTCCCCTGTCGCATGACATGGATATCGACGCCTTGCCCATAGACGGCGCGCCGATGGCCACGGGTATGGGCAATCCCCATTGCACCTTCTTTGTCGAGAACGCAGAGGCCGAAGACCTTCAGGCATACGGTCAGCGCTATGAAACACACGAATTCTTTCCCGAACGTACCAATGTTCAGGTGGTCTCTCTTACCGGTCCGAACAGCCTGCGGGTCCGGGTATGGGAACGCGGTGTGGGCCACACATTGGCGTCCGGCTCTTCGTCCTGCGCGGTGGCCGTGGCCGCGGCCCGCCGTGGCCTGACCGACCGGCAGGTCACTTTGCATCTCGACGGTGGGGCGCTTTCCGTCCACTGGACAGACATTGGCGTCTGGATGACGGGCCCGACGATGCATGTCTTCTCTGGAACACTCACCCCTGCGTTTCTGGAGGCCTGGTCATGACAGCGCCTGTCTTCACGACGCTCGGCTGCCGGCTCAACGCCTATGAAACCGAAGCGATGAAGGAACTTTCCGCCGAGGCCGGCCTTTCCAACGCGGTTGTCGTCAATACCTGCGCGGTCACGGCAGAGGCTGTGCGGAAGGCTCGGCAAGAGATCCGCAAGCTGCGCCGCGATCATCCCGATGCGCGCCTTATCGTAACAGGCTGCGCCGCTCAGACAGAACCGGACACTTTCGCAAGCATGGACGAAGTGGATGCGGTGATTGGCAATACCGAAAAAATGCAGGCCGATACCTGGGCCGGGCTGGCGGCGGACTTCATCGGTGAAACCGAAGCCGTTCAGGTGGACGACATCATGTCCGTCACCGAAACGGCGGGGCATCTGATCGACGGGTTCGGCACCCGCTCCCGTGCCTATGTTCAGGTCCAGAACGGCTGCGATCATCGCTGTACGTTCTGCATCATTCCGTTTGGCCGGGGCAATTCCCGCTCCGTGCCCGCCGGCGTCGTGGTCGATCAGATCAAGCGCCTTGTCGATCGCGGCTATAACGAAGTGGTCCTCACGGGGGTCGATCTCACCAGTTGGGGCGCGGACCTGCCCGCAGAACCGCGCCTTGGCGATCTGGTGCTGCGCATCCTCAAGCTGGTGCCCGATCTTCCCCGCCTGCGGATCAGCTCCATCGATTCGATCGAAGTGGACGATGCGCTGATGCAGGCCATCGCGACCGAGCCGCGCCTGATGCCCCACCTGCATCTGTCCTTGCAGCACGGCGACGACCTGATCCTGAAGCGGATGAAGCGCCGTCATCTGCGAGACGACGCCATTCGCTTTTGCGAGGAGGCGCGCAGGCTGCGGCCCGACATGACATTCGGGGCGGACATCATCGCAGGCTTTCCGACCGAAACAGAGGCGATGTTCGAAAACGCCCTGCGCCTTGTCGATGAGTGTGATCTGACCTGGCTGCATGTCTTCCCCTATTCGCCCCGGCCCGGCACACCGGCGGCGCGCATGCCGCAGGTGCATGGGCGGGCGATAAAGGATCGTGCGGCCCGGCTTCGCAAGGCGGGCGCGGCCCGGACCGAACGACATATGAAGGCTCAGATCGGCCGGACCCACAACGTGCTGATGGAAAACCCTCATATGGGCCGCACGGAACAATTTGCAGAGGTGTCGGTTAAAGACCCGCAGCCGGAAGGGCAGATTGTCCAGCTCCGCACCACCGGCTATGACGGAACGCGCCTCACAGCGCGCTTATTTTGATATATTCTTTTCCTGGGAGGTTTCATGTTCAAGGATCCCCTGCCAAAGACCGGTTTTCTCGCAAACGCTTCAGAAGAACTCGTGCGCCTTCTCGATGCGCTGGCCAGTGAGGAGACACTCTCATCCGGCGATGTCCTGTTCGAACAAGGTGATGAGGGGGACGCTCTTTTCGTAATCACGCGCGGACAACTCGAATTCTCCGTGCTGTCCATGGATGGCCGCAAGCTGGCGCTCGACGTGATGAAGGCCGGCGCGCTTTTCGGAGAGATCGCGCTTTTCGATCCGGGCCCGCGCACGGCCACCGCCACGGCGCTGACCGAAAGCCGGGTCTTGCGGGTCAAGTACGCGGATGTGCTGGATGCCATTCACAAGACACCTCACCTCGCAATTGATCTGATCCGCCTTGCCGGTCAGCGGATGCGCTGGATGAACAGCCAATTGAACGACCAGGTCTTTCTGCCATTGCCGACGCGCCTCGCCAGAAAGATCCTGCATCTGCTTCCGGACGAGGCCCAGGCCGATCAACCGTCGCTGAAACTGTCTCAGGCAGAGCTGGCGGACTTTGTCGGCGCCACGCGGGAAGCCGTATCCAAGACGCTGGCCACATGGCGCCGCGCGGATGTGGTCGAGGCGTCCCGTGGCGGACTGACCATTCTGGATCGAACAACGCTTCGCGCGATGGCGGAACTCGACCAGATATAAATCCCGCGACTGTGAGCCAGTTCACAGACCCCAAATCACCCACGTGACATATTGAATGCGTCGATGGCGCAAAGGTGCAACCCTTTCCAGGGCCCGTAACCCTAGTCGCCACGCGACAGGACACGTTTGGGTTAGACACTGACTGAGTGATGCAGAAGCCGGCCTGATATCCGCCCGTCCGGGTGGTGATTTGTCGGGTTCTACAGATCGGCTACTAGTTCCGGGCCGCTCTGATGGGTTCACTTGGGCGTTGCGGTCGGTGATCTGCGGGTGTGAGTGCATGCGCAGATAAAAGCCCCCCGCGAAATTAGGCGCGGGGGGCTTTTTCTTTTAGATCTGTTTGGTCCGACGGATCAGCTGGACTTTTTGCCCTTCACCGGCGCCCAGATCCGCTTGTTCGTCAGATACAGCAACACCGACAGGATGGTCAGGAACATCACCCCGACAAATCCGGCCTGCTTGCGCGCCATCATCTTCGGCTCAGCCGTCCACATCAAAAACGCCGAAACGTCTTCTGACAGGTGATACACATCGTTTGCATGGCCGTCTGCGAACTCGACCTGCTCGTCATAAAGCGGTGGCGCCATCGCGATCCAGCCACCGGGGAACGCGGTGTTCTCGTACAGGATCGCACCCGCTTCTTCTTTCTCGTTACCGGTATACCCGGTGAGGAGAGAGGCGATATATTCCGGGCCACCCATCCCTTTGAAAAGCTGGTTCAGCCCCAGGCCGTAGGGGCCGTGAAACCCCGCGCGACCCTTCGCCATAAGGCTCAGGTCGGGTGCATTCTCCAGGCTGGATTCCGGGAAATGATCCGTAGGCACCGCCGGGCGAAAGTCGTCCAGTTCAGCGTCGAACACTTCGAAATTGTCCGACGCGTAGGCGCGCACCTGATCGTCAGGCAGGTTCGGCCCGCCTTCATCCCCCAGGGTGCGCAGCGGCACATATTCCAAGCCATGACATGCCGCGCAGACCTCGGTGTAGATCTGCAAACCGCGCTGCAGCTGGTTTTGATCATACGTTCCGAACGGGCCTTCAAACGAAAAGTCGAAGTCCTCGATCTTGGTGTCGTAGGCGCCTGCCGCATAACTCGCGGCAGGTGTCAGGACGAGGGCCGCAATCGCCGAGATTGCAAGTTTCTTGAACATGGTTTTCCCAGTCCTTTCGTTACTCTGCCGGGGTGGCCTGAGGGGCTGCGCCCTTGGCACCGTCGGTGGATTTACCGTAATGCGCTTCGAAGTCCTCTTCGATGCTTGCAGGCGGCACGTCCGGTTTCTCGATCACGCCCAGCAACGGCAGGATGATCAGGAAGTATGCGAACCAATAGGCTGATCCGATCAGCGCGATATAGGGATAGATCCCTTCCGCCGGCATCGCGCCCACCCAGGTCAGCACGACAAAGTTCACGACAAAAAGCGCAAACCACCATTTGAACATCGGACGATACCGGCCCGAGCGCACCGACGAAGTGTCGAGCCACGGCGCCAGCGCCATGACCGCGATCGCGCCAAACATCGCCAGCACACCAAAGAAGGTGGAGTCGATGATGCCACCGGTAATCCAGTTCGCCGCAATCACGACCCAGACGTCACCGTCAAAGGCCCGCAGGATCGCGTAGAACGGCAGGAAGTACCATTCCGGCACGATGTGCGACGGCGTCACCAGCGCATTCGCCTCGATATAGTTGTCCGGGTGGCCCAGATAGTTCGGCATGAAGCCCACGATCGCCCAGAACACCGCCAGGATCACTGCCAGTGCGAACAGATCCTTGATCACGAAATAGGGCCAGAACGGCAGGGTGTCTTTCTCCGCCTCTTCCTTGGAGCCGCGGCGCACTTCAACACCCGTCGGGTTGTTGTTACCCGTGGTGTGGAAGGCCCAGATATGCACGATCACGAGACCGGCAATCACGAACGGCAGCAGATAGTGCAGCGAGAAGAAGCGGTTCAGCGTGGCATTGTCCACGGCAGGTCCGCCCAGCAGCCAGGTCTGGATCGCCTCGCCGACAAACGGGATGGCGCCGAAGAGGCCGGTGATCACCGTGGCGCCCCAGAACGACATCTGACCCCAGGGCAGAACGTAGCCCATAAAGGCCGTACCCATCATCAGCAGGTAGATGAGCATCCCGATGATCCACGTAATCTCACGCGGGGATTTGTACGAGCCGTAGTAAAGGCCACGGAAGATGTGCGCATAGACGGCGATAAAGAACAGCGAAGCACCATTCTGGTGGATGTAGCGCAGCATATGCCCGCCATTCACGTTCCGCATGATGTGCTCGACCGAGGCGAAGGCCAGGTCGACATGCGGTGTGTAATGCATCACCAGCACGATACCGGTCACGATCTGCAGCACCAGGCAGAAGGTCAGCACGATGCCCCAGATCCACATCCAGTTCAGGTTCTTGGGTGTGGGGATCATGATCGTGTCATACATCAGCCCGACAACAGGCAGACGCGAGTGCAACCACTTCTCTCCGGAAGATTTTGGTTCGTAATGATCGTGTGGAATTCCAGACATGTCTCCCCTCCCTTACCCGAGTTGAATCGTTGTCTCGTCGACGAAGACCGCTTCCGGTACAGGAAGGTTCTCCGGCGCCGGGCCACGGCGAATGCGGCCCGCCGTGTCGTAGTGTGAGCCGTGGCAGGGGCAGAACCAGCCATTGAAATCGCCGGCCCCGTCACCCAGAGGTACACAGCCCAGGTGGGTGCAGACGCCTTGCATCACCAGCCATTCGCCCGCTTCGTCCAGCGTGCGGTTTTCGTCAGAGGCCGGTGCCTCCCCGATATTTTCGTTCCTTGCGTCCCGATCAGGAAGGTCCGACAGTTCGACCGCGCGCGCCTGCTCGATCTCTTCCTCCGTGCGGCGCCGGATAAAGACGGGTTTGCCAAGGAACTTCACGCTGATCTGCGTGCCGGGCTCGACCCCGCCCACATCGACGCGGATCGACGACAGCGCCTGAACGTCCGCGGACGGGTTCATCTGATTGACCAGCGGCCACACGGCGGCCCCTGCGGTTACGGCACCTGCGCCAGCCGTGGCGTAGTAGAGGAAATCTCTCCGGGTGCCTTCGTGGTCTTCTGCGTGGGACACGAGGTTTACTCCATTCCAGTCATCGGGCCGATATCGACCAAATACCTAAACAGACCGTCAAAAAATGCGGCCATCTTGCGGCGTATTTAGCGGGGGGTCCCCACTCCGTCCAGTAAAGAGGGGGAGGCGAGTGGTCGCAGGCCGTAACCCGGTCTCATCAACCCCAAGATATGGGGTCATCCCCCCTCGGGAGGCACAGTTTCAGCCAGGCTCGGTCGGGCCGACATCGTCTCGAACCAGGCCGCAAGCGCATCATTCCCGTTGCGCCAGCCATAAGAGTCGTGCCGGAAATCGACATAGCCCAGCGCGCAGGCCACCGCGATCTGACCCATGTCCAGTTTGCCCGCCAGATGGCTCATCCAGCGCGTGTTCAATGCGGTACAGGCCCTCTCGATCTTGGACCATTGAGCCGCGCTCCAATCCTCCCACTGCATACCGTCCGGGCGCAGCCGCCGTTCATAGGTCATCAGCAAAGCGGCATCCAGGATCCCATCGGCCAACGCCTCCAGCGTCAGCGTCTCCCAGCGTCTCGGGCCCTCCGGATAAAGCCCGCCCTTCCCGCGGTCATCCAGATAGGCGCAGATCACCCGACTGTCGAAGAGCGTTGGCCCTTCGGGTCGCTCAAGTGCCGGGATCTTGGCCAGCGGGTTCTTTGGCAGCAGAATATCCGTCGGTGCCGTGGGCGCCGTGCTCGACTGGACCAGCTCGACATCTCCGATCTGCCCCGTCTCGTGCAACAGCACCATGACCTTCCGCACATAGGGTGAGGTCGGACTGTAATAGAGTTTCATCGCAATCTCCCTTCGCCGCACCGGCACCCTAGGCGCCGCGCATCAGCGCCGCAAGCGCTGCCAGATCCGTTCCGATCCCATAGCCTTCGACATGATCGGCCGCGCGCAGACGCACGTCGTCCGGCTTGTTCTGGTTCAGCTTCCAGGTGCCCTGCACATCCTCGATCCGCATCCGGCAGGGCACGATCATCCGCATCATCTTCTCCATCACGCCGTCCGACATCTTGTCCGAGGTCCAGGGCGCCTTCGGCAGCAATCTCTCCTCAAAGAAGGCCGCTTGCCGATCCAGCAGCGCGTGCAAGTCCTCCTGTGGCCGCTTCTCCAGCGTGCCGGTCAAATGCACCGCCACGTAATTCCACGTCGGCACCTGATCCTCCGCCCCGTACCAGTCCGGAGACACGTAGCTGTCCGGCCCCGACACCGCGACGCGAGCCCGCAAGGGCTCAAGGAGCGCGCGCGCAATGGGATTCGACCGCACCAGATGCAAATGTAACCACGCCCCGTCCTCATCGATAAGAAACGGCACATGCGACAGCATCGGCGCCCCCTCGGCCTCCACCGCCAGCACGCCAAAGGCCCTGTCCCTCGCAAAGGCAAGGTTCTCCGCTGCCTCTTGCGTGTGAAAAACCGGGTTGGGATGCATCTGCCCCTCCATTCGACCACACGTCGCTCTTGCAGGGCCGCCCCGTCTTTTGCAACCATGTCCCTGTTCTCAGGGCGGGGTGAAATTCCCCACCGGCGGTATGCGGGCACCGACCCGTAAGCCCGCGAGCGGCCTCATGCGAGGTGTCAGCAGATCTGGTGAGAGGCCAGAGCCGACGGTGACAGTCCGGATGAAAGAGGACGCGCAGGCGCGCCGCTTCCCATGCGGCGTCTCTGCTCGTGATCGCCTTGGGTGCCGTGTCTGAACCAAAGGAGATCACTATGACACACACCCGCTACGCCTTCATCAAGGCCAACTGGCATGCCGAGATCGTCACCCGCGCGCTCGACGGCTTTGCCGAACTCATCCCGATGAGCCAGATTGACGTCTTCGACGTGCCCGGCGCGTTCGAGATGCCCCTGCTCGCCCGTGACCTCGCCCAGACCGGACGCTACGGCGCCGTCGCCTGTGCAGCCTTCGTCGTGGATGGCGGTATCTACCGCCATGATTTCGTCGCCCAGGCCGTGGTCGACGGATTGATGCGGGCCGGCCTCGACAGCGGTGTGCCCGTCCTGTCGGTCTCGCTCACCCCGCATCAATACCAGGAAACCGACCACCACAACGCGATCTTCAAAGCGCATTTCATCGAAAAGGGACGGGAGGCCGCCCGTGCGGCCCTCACCATCGGCGAAACCCGCCGGATGCTCAGTGCCGCCTAACCCAGATAAGCACGCAGGGACGGCGGTGGATCATTCAAAAGCACCGCCGTCTCAACCGGGCTCTCCGCCGCGCCATCGGCGACCAGCACGATCTCATCCGCGATCCGCCGCGCATCGTTGGGGTCATGCGTCACCATCAGCGCGGTCGCCCCGCTCTCCCGCACCAAAGCCTCCACCAGATCCAGCATCTCACCCTTCAGCGCCGGTCCCAACGCCGCAAAAGGCTCATCCAGCAGAACCAGAAGCCGCCCTTGTACCAGCACCCGTGCCAGCGCCGCCCGGCTCTGTTGCCCGCCCGACAGGGCCGCAGGCTTGCGTGTGCCCAGATCCGACAGACCCACGCGGCCCAGCGCCCGGCTCACTTGCGCGCTTTGCTCTGCCGAAAGCCTCAGATCCGGGCGCAACCCCAACCCCACATTCTCTGCCACAGTGAGATGCGGGAACAGGTTGCCATCCTGAAACAGCATCGCAATGGGGCGCTCTCCCGGCTCGGACCTCGTGATATCCTGCCCTTGCCACCGCACGATGCCACGCTCCAGCGGCAGAAACCCGGCAATCCCACCGATCAGCGTGGATTTCCCGCACCCCGACGCGCCGATCACCGCAACGATCCGGCCCGGTGCCACGTTCAGATCCGCGTCCAGCTTGAAATCCCCGTTCCGGATCCGCACCTCCTCAAGCGCCAGCATGGATGCGCCCTCCGCGATCAAAAAGCCAGAACAGCGCAAGAGACAGCACCATCAGGATCAGCCCCGCCGCGGCTGCCGCCTCCATCTGATAGGCGCCCATCAGGCGATACATCTGCAAGGGCAGCGTCGCCCGCTCCGGATCGGCGAAAAGGGCGATGATCCCCAGGTCCCCCATCGACAAGGCCGCCGCTAGACCCGCCGCAAACCCGATCTGCGGCCTCAGCCGCCGCAACACGACAAGCCGCAGAAACGCCCCGCCCTGCATGTTCAGCGACAGGCCCAGCCGCCCGTAACTCGCGATCACATCCCTTGCGCCCGGCACCAGGGCGCGCAACGCAAAGGGCAGCGCCATCACCGCGTTGACCAGGGCCGTGACCGGCAGGGCGAGGGCGAACGGATCCGTCACGGGATTGATCACGATGAAAAGCCCCGTCCCAATGACCAGCGGCGAGGCGACAAGCCCCAAAAGCCCCACCAGCTCGAGCCCGCCCCTCGGTCTCAGCGCAAGGCTCAGCGCCAGCGGCACCGCGATCAGCACCAGCAGCGCCGTGCTGCCCAGCGCCACGACCAGGGACGTTACCGTCGCCTCGATCACGCTCATCGGCAGGAGAGACACCCCGCCCAGCCCCGACAGCACAATCGCCGCGAGGGGCAAAAGCAGAAAGGCCGCGGCCGCCGCGATCACGATCCGGTCCTGCCAAAGCAGCCAGGCCGTCTTCGCATCCCACCTCTGCACCGCGCGGTCCAGACCTCCTCCGAACCCGTCCAGTCGCGTGACCCTCAGCGCGACCAGTGCCGCCGCCCCCGCCAGCGCGATCTGCACGCAGGACAGAAGTGCCGCGCGTGACAGGTCGAAATCGAACCGGAATGCCTGATAAATGGCCAATTCCACCGTCGTCGCCCTCGGCCCTCCGCCCAGTGTCAGCGCCACCGCAAAGCTCGTCAGGCAAATCGCGAAGATGATCATGGCAGCGCCCGGCACCGTACGCATCAGCATCGGGCGTTCGAGCAGGCTCCAGATCTCTCCCGGCCCGCAGCCAAGCTGCGCGGCCAGCCGAAACCGCTCTGCCGGAATGTCGTGCCAGCCCTGCAGGATCAGCCGGGTGGCCAGCGGCAGGTTGAAGAAGACATGCGCCAGCACCACACCGTGCAGTCCGTAGATATTGATCGGCTCCAGCCCCGCCAGTCCCAGCAATCCGCTGACCCAGCCATTTCGCCCGAAGACCTCCAAAAGGCCCAGCACCGCGACAATCACCGGTAGGATAAAGGGCGCGCCCAGCAAGGTGATCAGCACCCGGCGCCCCCAAAACACCCGCCTGGCCAGCGCGCGGGCAACCGGCACCGCAAGCGCCACGCTGAACACCGCCGACAGGGCCGCCTGTGTGATGGTAAAGCGCACGGCCGCCCAATCGGCAGCCGAAAACCCGCGCCCCGCCTCGGCCCTCAAGGCCACGGCAAGGATCGACCCCAGGATCAGCGCCGCGATCGCTGCCGCAACGCCGATCCCCGGTACGGCACTTACTGGCTGAGCGCGTCCAGCCATTCGGCCAATGCTTCATCCCGGATCGCCGGTGCATCCTCTGCCGTGACAAGCAACGCGTTGCGCGGCGTGATCAGCGTCTCGAACCCCTCCGGCAAACCGTCCTCCGGTGTCACGGCGGGATACATCCAGTTCGTGGTTGGGATCACTGACTGAAACGCGTCCGTCACCATGAATTCCAGAAACTGATCCGCCAGCTCCGGCTGATCGCTCGACGCGAGCTTGCCGGCCACTTCGATCTGCATGTAATGCCCTTCCTCAAAGGCCGCCGCCTTTTTCGAGGCATCATCCTCCGCAATCAGGTGATAAGCCGGGGATGTCGTGTAGGAGAGGACCATGTCCGCCTCCCCTTCCAGAAAAAGACCATACGCTTCCGACCACCCCTTGGTCACCGTCAGGACATTGTCCGCCAGCCCCTCCCAGATCGTGGGCGCCTCGTCTCCGTAGGCAGCCTTGACCCACATCAGCAGGCCCAGACCCGGGGTGGAGGACCGGGGGTCTTGAATAACGATCTTCAGATCACTCTCGCCCAGCGCGCGGAAATTCGACGGCGCGTCCAGATCGGCATTGTGTACGAAGGCGAAGTAGCCCCAGTCATAGGCCACGAAGAGCGGATCGCTCATCGGGATCGGCAGATCGTAGTCGACCACCATGCCATGGGGCGCAAAAAGATCCGTCTCCCGTGCTGCCTGCGTCAGGTTGGTGTCGAGGCCAAGCACGATATCCGCGTCGCTCCGGGCGCCTTCCAGCTTGATCCGGGCCAGCAGAGCGGCACCATCACCGGCAGCGACAAACTTCAGATCACACGCGCAGGTTGCCTCGAACGCCTCTTCGATGGCGGGGCCCGGTCCCCAATCCGCGACGAAGCTGTCATAGGTGTAAACGGTCAGTTCCGGTGTGTCGGCCCAGGCTGCCGATACACTCAAAACGCCCGCTGCAAATGCAAGATACTTCATTGGCATCCTCCTTTGCGGCGACAGGGCAAGGGTGGAGAATGTCCCAAACCTTCCCTCCGCCGGTTCTAGCCGGTTCAGGTTCAACGGGTTCGCTTGCGCATCTCAGCCCACGACGGGCACCCCGAGGTAACCTTTTGCTAGCTTGCGCGCGCAGTAAGGACAAGACCCCGCGCGCCCAAACCCAAGCTTGAGCCTCGCCCCCCCGCCCGCTAAAGACGCCAGGTCAAAGGAGCCGCCCATGTCCATCAACAGCTTCGGCCATCTCTTCCGCGTCACCACCTGGGGCGAAAGCCACGGGCCCGCGCTGGGCGCCACTGTCGATGGCTGCCCGCCGAACGTGCCCGTGGACGAGGCTGCGCTGCAGCACTGGCTGGACCGGCGCAAACCGGGTCAGAACAAGTTCACCACACAGCGGCGCGAACCCGACGCCGTGCGCATCCTGTCCGGTGTCTTCGAAGGCAAAACCACCGGTACGCCGGTGCAGCTGATGATCGAAAACACCGATCAACGCTCAAAGGATTACGGCGACATCAAGGACAAGTTTCGCCCCGGTCACGCCGACATCACCTACTACCAGAAATACGGCAACCGGGACTATCGCGGTGGCGGGCGATCCTCTGCCCGCGAAACGGCCGCGCGCGTGGCCGCCGGTGGACTTGCCCGCGCCGCGTTGGAAACACTCGTGCCAGGCATCCGGATCACCGGCTACATGACCCGCATGGGCGCGCATGAAATCGATCGCGCCCGCTTCGACCGGGAGGAGATCGAGCGCAATCCCTTCTGGACCCCCGACCCCCAGGCCGCGTCCGACTGGGCCGACTACCTCGACGGTCTGCGCAAATCCGGCAGTTCCGTCGGCGCCGTGATCGAGGTCACCGCGCGTGGTGTCCCCGCCGGTCTCGGCGCGCCCATCTATGGCAAACTCGACACCGATCTGGCCGCCGCGATGATGAGCATCAATGCCGTGAAAGGCGTGGAAATCGGGGAGGGGATGTCGGCGGCCATGCTGACGGGCGAGGCCAATGCCGATGAGATCTACATGGGCAATGACGGCCAGCCCCGCTTCTCCTCCAACCACGCCGGCGGTATCCTTGGGGGCATCAGCACCGGGCAGGACATCGTGGTGCGCTTTGCCGTCAAACCCACGTCGTCCATCCTGACGACCCGCAAGACAATCACCAAGACCGGCGAGGAGACCGAGATCATCACCAAGGGCCGTCACGACCCTTGCGTCGGCATCCGTGCCGTCCCGGTAGGCGAGGCGATGATGGCCTGCGTGCTGCTCGACCATCTTCTTTTGCACCGGGGTCAGGTGGGCGAAAACCAGGGGCAAATCGGCTAGACAGGTTTTGCAATTCCCGCAAACCTCTATATAGAGGCGCATCGCCCCCGATGAGCCCAGAGGATACCCCATGTCTGCCGACGCGCCGATCACGCAGGACGTTCTGACGATCCCCCGCAAAATGCCGGAGGGAAAGGTGAACCTCGTGGGGCTCACCCGCGACGCCATGCGCGCCGCTCTGATCGACCACGGCACGCCCGAAAAGCAGGCCAGGATGCGCACCGGGCAGATCTGGCAATGGATCTATCAATGGGGCGTGCGTGATTTCGCGGATATGACCAATCTCGCCAAAACCTACCGCGCGCAACTGGCCGAGCATTTCGTGATCGAAATCCCGGAGGTCGTGTCCAAACAGGTCAGCGAGGACGGCACCCGCAAATGGCTGGTCCGCATCGCCGGCGGGCACGAGGTCGAGGTCGTTTATATCCCCGAGGAAGATCGCGGCACGCTTTGCGTGTCTTCGCAGGTCGGCTGTACGCTCACCTGCTCTTTCTGCCATACCGGGACGCAAAAGCTCGTCCGCAACCTCACCGCTGGCGAGATCGTGGGCCAGGTGATGATGGCGCGCGACGATCTGGGCGAATGGCCCGTCCCCGGTGCGCCCAAGGACGAAACCCGCCTTCTGTCAAACATCGTGCTGATGGGCATGGGTGAGCCGCTTTACAACTTTGAAAACGTCCGGGACGCGATGAAGATCGCGATGGATCCCGAAGGCATCTCCTTATCCCGGCGCCGCATCACGCTTTCAACCTCGGGCGTGGTCCCCGAAATCGCCCGCACCGCCGAAGAGATCGGTTGCCAACTCGCCGTCTCCTTCCACGCCACCACCGATGAGACCCGCAACAAGCTGGTTCCCATCAACAAACGCTGGAACATCGAAACGCTGCTCGACGCCTTGCGGGCCTACCCCAAGGTGAGCAACTCCGAGCGCATCACCTTTGAATACGTGATGCTGAAGAACGTGAACGACAGCGACGAGGATGCGCGCCGCCTGATCAAGCTGATCGACGGCATTCCTGCCAAGATCAACCTGATCCCCTTCAACGAATGGCCCGGCGCGCCCTATCAGCGATCCTCTAACAACCGCATCCGGGCCTTTGCCGACATCATCTACAAGGCCGGCTATGCCTCGCCCATCCGCACGCCACGTGGCGAGGACATCATGGCCGCCTGTGGTCAGCTCAAATCCGCGACCGAACGCGCGCGCAAGTCGCGCAAGGACATCGCGGCAGAGGCCGGGCTCTAGCACCTCCGCGCCGATCAGGTGGAACGGCCGTGACCTCGACCCAGCGCCCTGCCTGGATGCAACCGCTGCTTCCCGATCCGCCTTCGGTGGAGGCGGCGCTTTCAGACTTGCGCAACGCCTATCAGGGGTTTTCCGCCCCCACCCATCTCTGCCGGCAATGCTATGATCCTGTCTGGGACGACCGCTTTGCCCGTGCCGCGCGCCAGATCTCGCAGGGCAAAACGCCATCGCCCCGCGACTTTGCCCAGATCTACTATGAACACCCCGCTTGTTCCGGAGGGGAAGAGACAGCCATGCTCTTCTTCCCCTCCGCCATCGAGACGCTGTTGCCCCATGCGCCGCTCGACGGTTTCGGCAGCTTCCCTCCCGAAATCCTCGAAGGAACGATGCGCGCAGGCTTCTGGTTCTGGCCCCGCCCGCTCATTGCCGCCATCCATCCGCTCGCCTGCCGTCTCTTTCACGACTGGTTTGACGCTGGCCGCTTTGATCTCTCCGGCCTCCCCGATGGCGCCGATCCCAAGGATGCGATCCTGGAGCTTTGCGCCATGGCCCTCATCGACCCTGCCGAGATCGTCGCGGCCCTCGCGGCGCGGGGCGGCTTTCAGGCCGATGATGCCTTGCTGAACCTCTTCTTCGGCTCGTCTCTGGAAGCGCCCTTTTATTGTTCCGCCGACACCCAAACCGACAACGAAACCTATCTGACGGCTATCAAGGCCCTGACCGGAAGCCTGCAGGCGCACGAAGCTCGGGCCGTGCTCGACGTCATCACCCCTTCCTGGCTCGAAGCGGCCTTTTACCGCTATGCCGACACCCACCCCCGCTTCGCCAGAGAGCTATCGGACGCCAACACCTACTACGACATCAAAGCCATGTCCGCGCGCGCGCGGGCCAAGCAGGACGATGTGCCCGTTTGGCCCGACCTGCCGCTCATACGCATTTAATGGCCGCACGCCTTCACATCCTTGGTTCAGGCGCGTCACAGATTTCGTCTTTCGCCATAATCCGTTGCTCCCATGCGTCTCGGACAACCACCGCCAAGCGGCCCGGCCTTGCCCCTGCGTCAAGTCTAGCGGTTTTGGAAACAATCAAGCGCGTTGAAATCAAACGATATTTTAGAGGTTTTTCTCGAAAGCCCTAAAATCCTTAGCCCCGCACCCCTGCCCCAACTGACTGCTTGGTGCCGATTGCCACAATTCCGGAAACAATTTCCCGAAATGGCCATGGTTCCGTGCGATCGCCGCCATGCTGCACCGACACCCTGTCCGGCGGAACAAGACAACGGAGTAGGTAAAGATGTCCATCGTGTTCAAACAAGACCCATACACCATCGCCATGGTCATGGACCTGGTGAAAGCCGAAAAGAAAAAGGCCCTGTCGATGCGCGAATGGAAGCATCGCCTGGCAGGCTATGGCTATGCCATCAAAGACACCGATCAGGGTATGGTGCTGGAAACGCTGCCCCACCGCGTAGCGATCTGCACATTGCCGGAGCAGTTGAGCCACTAACGCCCGGGAATATCCGTGCGTGGCGGCTCAACCTCCCACGTCTCGATCAGTTCGGCGGCCTCGTCGGCCGTCTCCACGATCCGGAACAGGTCCAGATCACGGGTGGCAATGGTGCCGGCCTCGGCCAGTGCCTGCCAGTTGATGATCCGCTCCCAGAACTCCCGTCCGAAGAGCAGGAAGGGAATGCGCTCCATCCGGCCCGTCTGGATCAGGGTCAGCGCCTCGAACATTTCGTCCAGCGTCCCGAACCCTCCGGGAAAGACGCAAATCGCCCGCGCCCGCATTAGGAAATGCATCTTGCGGATCGCGAAATAGTGGAAGTTAAAGCTCAGTTCCGGCGTCACATAGGTATTGGGCGCCTGTTCATGGGGCAGCACGATAGACAGGCCGATGGATTTGCCGCCGGCATCCGCAGCGCCCCGGTTACCCGCCTCCATCACGCCCGGCCCGCCGCCGGTCACGATGACGTTCTCCCGCCCTCCCGCGGCCATGGATTTCTCGGTCATCAACCGGGCGAACTTGCGCGCTTCGTCGTAAAACGCCGTCAGATCTCTCAGCGTCCGTGTGCGCGCTTGCTCTTTATAGGCCGGGTCGGGGATGCGCGCGCCACCGAAAAGGACGATGGTGCTCTGGATCCCGTGCTCGTCCAGCAGCATCTCGGGTTTGAGCAACTCAAGCTGCAGGCGCACCGGCCTCAGCTCATCCCGACAGAGAAAGTCATCATCCGCGAAGGCCAGGCGATAGGCCGGCGATTGCGTCTGCGGGGTCAGCGGCACGTCACGCGCTGATGTCCGGTCGGATCGCGCGTCACGCAAACGGCTGTGTCGGTCGTCTTTCATCTGGCGCGCCTCCTTGTGGGTCACCGGCCAACGCCTATAGGGTGCGCCGGGACAAGACCAAGGGGAAAGCACATGGCAACGGATTGGACAAGCGAAATTGAAGCCGCTGCCGGGCGGATCAGCGGATATATTCAGCGCACTCCGGTCCTTCATGGCGCCGATCTGGGGATCGGGCACCCCGTCGATCTCAAGCTCGAACAGATGCAGCATACCGGCAGTTTCAAGGCGCGGGGGGCATTCAATACGCTTCTGTCTACAGACGTGCCCTCCGCCGGTCTGGTGGCCGCAAGCGGCGGCAATCACGGGGCCGCGGTGGCCCATGCCGCCCGCGCCCTGGGCCACAAGGCCACGATCTTCGTGCCGGAAATGGCCGGCCCGTCCAAAATCGCCCTGATCCGCGATCTCGGCGCCGACCTTCATGTGGTGCCCGGCGCCTATGCAAATGCGCTGGAGCAGGCACAGGCGTTCGAGGCGCAGCAGGGCGCGATGCAGATCCACGCCTATGATGCGCCCGCCACGGTGGCTGGCCAGGGAACCATGGCCCTGGAATGGGAAGCACAGGGGCTTGAGGCCGACACCATTCTGATCGCCGTGGGCGGCGGTGGCCTGATCGCCGGCGCGCTGGCCTGGATCGGCGGGCGGCGCAAGATCGTCGCGGTTGAGCCTGAAACCTCCCGCGCGCTTCACGCCGCGCGCGCCGCCGGGACGCCCACGGATGTCGAGGTGTCGGGCATCGCCGCCAATGCGCTGGGGGCCAAACGCATCGGCCAGATCTGCTTTGACCTCGCTCAGGCCCATGACACCGAAACCGTGCTTGTCTGCGACGATGCCATCGCCGACACGCAGCGCCTGCTCTGGCGCCGGATGCGCCAACTGGTCGAGCCTGCCGGCGCCGCCGCTCTCGCCGCCCTCACCTCCGGCGCTTATGTCCCCGCGCCCGACGAACGCGTCGCCGTCCTGATCTGCGGCGCAAATCCGGCCCCCGACCCGTTCCTGACCTAAGCCGGATTGCGCGGGCGCCTCATCGCCCTTATAGCGCTGCGTCAAGCAAACGGGTTCAGGGGAGCTGTGAACAATGTCGAACGCCCAATTGGAAACCGCCATCGAAGCCGCCTGGGAAGCGCGCGATCAGGTCACGCCCGCCACCACCGGTGAAACGCGCGAAGCCATCGAAGATACGCTGAACGCCCTCGACAGCGGCAGCCTGCGTGTGGCCGAACGGCAGGAGAGCGGCGCCTGGCACGTCAACCAATGGGCCAAGAAAGCCGTGCTTCTGGGCTTTCGTATCAAGGATATGGAACAGCAGGATGGCGGCCCCCAGGGCTCCGGCTGGTGGGACAAGGTCGACAGCAAGTTCAAGGGCTGGGGCGACAACCGGTGGAAGGCGGCCGGGTTCCGTGCCGTGCCCAATTGCGTCGTCCGCAAATCCGCCTTCATCGCCCCCGGCGTGGTGCTGATGCCCTCTTTCGTGAACCTCGGCGCCTATGTGGACGAAGGCACCATGGTCGACACCTGGGCCACCGTCGGCTCCTGCGCGCAGATCGGCAAGAACGTGCACCTCTCGGGCGGCGTCGGCATCGGCGGCGTGCTGGAGCCGATGCAGGCCGGCCCCACCATCATCGAGGACAATTGCTTCATCGGTGCCCGGTCCGAGGTGGTCGAAGGCTGCATCGTGCGTGAAGGGTCCGTCCTTGGCATGGGCGTCTTCATCGGCCAGTCCACCAAGATCGTCGACCGCGACAGCGGCGAGGTCATGTATGGCGAGGTGCCACCCTATTCCGTGGTCGTCGCAGGCTCCATGCCGTCGAAGAACGGCATCAACCTCTACTGCGCCGTGATCGTGAAACGGGTGGACGAGAAAACCCGCTCCAAGACCGGCATCAACGAGCTGCTGCGGGACTGACCTGATGCGCGCCGCCCTGCTCCTCCTTGCGCTCGGCACGGCAGCCCAGGCCGGGCCCTATCCCTATGACGGGCTTTATCGCCCCGATGCGGACTGGGCCGAAGGCTGGGATTGTCAAAGCGTTGGGATAGATGGCGGCGCCCTCGCCGTCCGGGGCGGCCAGTTCTTCGGGGTCGAGAATACCTGCACCCTCTCCAACCCCACCCAGATCCGCGACATGGACGCAACGCTCTATGATGCGACCTGCACCGGCGAAGGGATGACCAGCACCGAGCGCCTGATGCTGATGCGCCTGCCGGACGGCCTGGCCGTGATCCGCGACGGCAGCGTCGCGCAATTGCGCCGGTGCGACTGAACATGGCCAAGGCGGGATCCCGGCAGAAGGTCTATACCCTCCTCGTTCAGATCGGGCGCAAGCAGGGCGATGGCCTGCCCGACAAGGCCACCGGGGCAGCGCTTATGTGCTTTGCCAGCGGCGTGGACGAGGCCGAAGCCGTGCGCGAAACCGTCGCCCTTCTGAAACAGGCCGACACTGCACCCCTGGACGTGACCGGCTATGGCACGCTGGAAGAGCGGGAAGAGCAGGGCCATGACATCGAACCCGAGGAGCGTGCGCTGATGCAGCGGGCCTTGGACGAGAACGCGGTGATCGTCGCTCAGGTGACCCCGTTCTTCGATTGATCGTCCCAGATCACGCGACCCGTCGCTCTGCCAGCACCCTTGCGTCGTAACTATCGAGGACCGGCAGCGCGACCGCGCCATGATCGGGCAGATCGCTCCGCATCACATGGGCCAGGCAGCTTGCCGCATGCCAGTCCGCCTTCCGTGCCAGGCGTCCGATCGACAGGCTTTCCACCGCAGATCCAGCCGCCAGAAGCGGCTCGTTTCTGGGCAACAGGATCTGATGATAGCGGGCAACCGCGCCGACCGGCTCAATGCGCGCCATGCGCGTGCCCTTCAGATGCAGGCACGGCAGCAGCACCGCATCCTTGCCAAAGAGATATTCCACGTCATTGCCGCGGATCTGCAATCTCTGGCGGGAGGAAACGACAAGATCGCGCTTGAGCCCGAAAAACGGGCTGCGCAGGCGCATGGGGGCAAAGCTGCCCCGCGCCGGTACCGTCATCGATGTCGTGTGAAGGACCGGAACGACCTCTCCGTCAGGCGTATAAACGGTATCCCCCCGCCTCAGATCCGCGATGCGGCGATAGCCCGAGGGCGTGGCAATCAACGTCTCTGGCGACAGGGTCGGTTTCGGTCCGACCGGCATCGGCGTCGTGGACACCGCGATGAACATCAGATCCGGCGAGATGGCCCGGCTGCCGGCATCGCAGAACATCCGCTGCAGATCCGCCACCCTTAGCGGGGCGGGATCGGCGATCTGGATCAGTTGCATATCGCGCCTGTGCGTCCGTTCCACCGCCAGATGCGCGCGCCGCGCCGGGGCGTCCCAGACATAGGTCAGCCGCACCGCATTGGCGCGCCGCATATCGGACAGTTGCAACAGATGCTCACGCACCTCTCCGGCCCGGATGGCGACCAGCTTGATGGCACCGCCGGGCAATGTCTCGACCGAGAGGGAAAGGCCCCAGCGATCCCCGGACGAAAAGGCCAGGATCGGCCCCGGCACAGCGGGCACCTGCGCTTCAAGCATGAGGGAGCCCCGGGGCACCAAAGCCTCCGCCCCAGCGTCAAGGAGCGCGGGACGCGCCCGCCCATCAAGACCCTGGGGTCTGAAATGCCCCCCCATCTGATCGAGAAGGCCAAACCAGGTCATGGCCGTCTGACCATGTTCACAGAAATACCGCTCATCGCCCTGCCTTTCGGGTCATTGTTGGCCGAGATGCTAGCACGAACGGCCCCTCCCGAGAATCCGAATTCCGCCTCCGACCCTTGGCTTTCCGTGCATTTGCCGCCAAGTGTGGCAAAACCATCCCCGGAGGCCCCATGACCGATCCCGTCGCCCTGACCGCCGATCTGATCCGCTGCCCCTCTGTCACGCCGGAAGATGCGGGTGCCCTGGACGTGCTGGAACGGGCGCTGAGTGCTGCCGGTTTTGTCTGTACCCGTGCCGATCGGGGGGAGGTGAAGAACCTCTTTGCCCGTTGGGGAGAGAGGGGCCATGTCCGGACCTTTGGCTTTAACGGGCATACGGATGTAGTGCCCGTGGGGGACGAGGACGCCTGGACGGTCGATCCCTTTGGCGCAGAGATGCGCGATGGGCGTCTTTACGGGCGCGGCGCGACGGATATGAAGTCCGGTGTGGCGGCCTTTGCTGCGGCGGCCATCGATTTCGTGCAGGAGACACCGCCAGAGGGTGCCGTGATCCTTGCCATTACAGGGGATGAGGAAGGCGATGCGGTGGATGGCACCACGGCACTGCTGGATCACATGGCACGCGAGGGAGAGGCGATGTCGGTCTGCCTGGTCGGGGAACCGACCTGCCCCGAAGAGATGGGGGATATGATCAAGATCGGACGGCGCGGGTCGATGACGGCGTTTTTCAAGGTGATCGGCAAACAGGGTCATTCCGCCTATCCGCATCGCGCATGCAATCCGTTACCGGCCCTGGCACGGCTGATGGACCGGCTGGCCAGCCACGAGTTGGACAAGGGCACCGATCATTTCGACCCCTCCACGCTGGCGATCGTAACCATGGATACGGGCAACCCGGCCACCAACGTGATCCCGGCAGAGTGTCGTGGCACGGTGAACATCCGCTTTAACGACACCCATAGCGGCGCCGGGCTGACCGACTGGCTGCGCAAGGAGGCAGACGGGATCGCGGAGGCGTTTGGGGTCGAGGTGGAGATGCGGGTCAAGATCTCGGGAGAGAGCTTTCTGACGCCGCCGGGCGCGTTGTCGGATCTGGTCTCCGCCGCGGTCCGGGCGGAGACGAACCGGGTGCCTGAGCTGTCGACCACGGGCGGCACATCGGATGCAAGATTTGTGAAGGATCTCTGTCCGGTCGTGGAGTTCGGGCTGGTTGGCAAGACGATGCATCAGGTGGATGAGCATGTGGAGGTGGCGCATGTGCGGCAGCTCAAGGCGATCTATACGCGGATTCTGCGCGATTACTTTGCCTGAGGGGGCGCCTCCTCCAGCCCTTGCGGTCTGTCGTCGGATTTACCATGACGCCGCGCGGCGCGCATGTTAGGCGGTGGCCATGACGCGCATTCCGACAAAGGCCGAGATCCTGGAATGGATCGCGGACCATCCCGCCCAGACCTCCAAACGTGACATCGCCAAGGCCTTTGGCATCAAGGGCGCGGCCAGGATCGACCTCAAGCGTGTGCTGAAGGAGCTGGAAGCCGAAGGGCACCTAGAAAAGCGCAAGCGCAGCTACCGCGACCCCGACCGTCTGCCGCCCGTCAGCGTGCTGCAGGTTCAGGCACCCAATGCGGACGGTGACCTTTTCGCCCGTCCGCTGGAATGGCATGGCGAGGGGGTGGAGCCCATCGTGCTTGTGCTTCCCCGCGCCTCCGACCCGGCCCTGGGGGCAGGTGACCGCATCCTCGCCCGTCTCACCGTGGTGCAGGAGGAGGACCACAATTACGAGGCTCGCCTCATCCGCCGCATCGGCACCAACCCGCGCCGGATCCTTGGCATCTTCCGCAAGGGGGCCGAGGGTGGGCGCATCGTGCCAATCGACAAAGCCGGTCAAAACGAATGGCACGTCCCCGTAGGTGCGCTCCATGGCGCGCAGGACGGTGAGTTGGTCGAGGCCGAACAATCCGGCCCCAAGGCGCGCATGGGCCTTCCGCGCGCCCGTATCGTGGAGCGTCTGGGCGACCCGTCGGCGCCCAAGGCAATCTCGCTGATCGCGATCCACCAGCATGGCATTCCTGATGCGTTCCCCGACCCGGTCATCGCCGAGGCGGATGCCACCAAGCCGATGGGCCTGAAGGGTCGTGAGGATCTGCGCGAGCTGCCCTTGGTCACAATCGACCCCTCCGATGCGCGCGACCATGACGACGCCTGCTATGCCGAGGCGGATACCGATCCCGACAATCCCGGCGGCCATGTCATCTGGGTCGCCATCGCCGATGTGGCCGCCTATGTCCGTCCCGGCTCCGCCCTCGACGGTGAGGCGCGCAAACGCGGCAATTCCACCTATTTCCCGGACCGCGTCGTGCCCATGCTGCCCGACCGCCTGTCCGGCGATCTCTGCTCTCTGCACGAAGGTGTCCCGCGCGCATCCATCGCCGTGCGCATGGTCCTCGACGCCCAGGGCGAGAAGCTATCCCATAGCTTCCACCGGATCCTCATGCGTTCCCCCGCCGCTCTGAATTACCAGGAGGTTCAGGCCGCCATCGACGGGACGCCCAACGACAAGACCGGCCCCCTGCTGGAACCCGTCCTCAAACCGCTCTACGCCGCCTATGCCGCCCTGCGGGACGCCCGTGAGAGGCGCCAGCCCCTCGACCTCGACCTGCCCGAACGCAAGATCGTGCTCTCCGACGAGGGTGAGGTCACCTCCGTGCAGTTCCGCGACCGGCTGAACGCGCATCGGCTGATCGAGGAATTCATGATCCTCGCCAATGTCGCCGCCGCCGAAACGCTGATCGCCCAACGCACCCCGCTGCTCTTCCGCGTTCATGAGGAGCCCACGCCCGAGAAGCTGGAAAGCCTGCGGGAAACCGCCCAATCCTCCGGTTTCAACCTCGCCAAGGGCCAGGTCCTTCAGACCCGCCACCTCAACCAGCTTCTGAACGCCGCCTCCGGCACCGATGAGGCCGAGTTGATCAATATGGCCACATTGCGCTCGATGACGCAGGCTTATTACAGCCCCGAAAACTTCGGACATTTCGGGCTGGCGCTGGCGCGCTATGCCCATTTCACCTCTCCGATCCGGCGCTATTCCGACCTGATCGTCCACCGGGCCCTGATCACCGCCCATGGCTGGGGCAAGGACGGACTGGCGCCCGACGAGATCGAACGGCTTGAGCGCACGGCCGAACACATCTCCGACACCGAACGCCGCTCGATGATGGCCGAGCGGGACACGACCGACCGCTATCTCGCCGCCTATCTCTCCGAACGTGTTGGGGCCGAGATGGAGGGCCGCATCAGCGGCATCGCCCGCTTCGGCGTCTTCGTGAAGCTCGATGAAACCGGCGCCGACGGTCTGATCCCTATCCGGTCCCTGGGCCGCGAATATTTCCATTTCGACCGGGAAGCCGGCACGCTGATGGGATCCGACACCGGCACCGTGATCGGCATAGGACAGCGTGTCACCGTCCGTCTGGCCCAGGCCACGCCTGTCACCGGCGGTCTGGAGCTTGAACTTCTCGCGCTCGAGAACACCGCCCTGCCCGGCGGACCGGCACGTTCGGGCCGTGCGCCCAGACGCAAGATCGCCCGCAGCAAGCGCAAATCGGACAAGGTGAAACGCAAGGTTCTGCGGAAACGGCGCACGTAGAGAAAAGCTGCCAGCGCCGTTCGACGAAGCCTACAATGCCGGAGCGGGCCGGCGCCGGACAGATCTTGTGAGGAAAGACCGCTCATCCCGCGGCTTCGGCCGCGCCCGCACCGAGCGGCGATCCCGACGGGGCGTACGACCTTCGCCACAGTGACGCGTCGCTTTGCCGGTGATACCTTGCGCTTGTGGAGGTGACCGACATGCGAAAACTCACGCTGATCCTTTGCATGGCCCTTTTGCCGGGCATGGCCCAGGCCGAGCCGCCCAAAACCGTCGAAGACGACCTTGGGATACTCAATCCCCAGGATACAGGCCGTGAAATGCTGACCCGCAAGATCGAAATGGGCGTTATCGATTCCGTGACATGCTCTCTGGGCATCAACGTGACCAAGGCGGACAATCACGAGTTGGCCCGCAAGCTGGTCCGGCGCTGTGCCGAAGCAGGCTATACCAAAGCGATGACCTGGATGAGCCAGCTTGAAAACAACGGGCTTGGGGGTGAATACAACCCCGATGCCTCCGCCGAATGGGACAGACGCGCCGCCGAAGCGGGCGATCCGGTCGGGCGGTTCAACCATGGTCTGAACCTCATGCGGGGGCATGGGATCGCCCAGGACGACGCCTTGGGCCGTCAGTTTGTGGATCAGGCGGCACGGGATGGGCTGGAGATCGCAAAGCGCCTTCAAGGGGCGGATTACGATCTCGACGAAGTAACACCCGATGCGGACAACTGGCGATACCAGCCTTTGTTCTAGGGTGATGCCCTTCGCGCCCCGATCGACATCAAGGGCCTGATCGGAACCCCTTTTGCGCTCTGCAAGGATGCAGCATGATGCCTCACTGGGCAGAGCCTCCGATCCTCCGGTGACCCTCTCCTCACGCCGCAGGATGCAGCCCGAAGCGGGCAAACACGTTCTTCGTGATCTTCTCGACAAAGGGGTCCCTGGCGGCAAGCCCGTGGACCCACTCCGTCGTTCCGCCGTTAAAGACCTCTCCTTTTCCGCATTTGAAACTGGCCATCACCGCGTGGCCGCGCATCAACCTGGCCCTTGCCGCCGGTGTGTCCTCTCCCGC
Source organism: Thalassococcus sp. S3 (assembly GCF_004216475.1). Taxonomy (GTDB): domain Bacteria; phylum Pseudomonadota; class Alphaproteobacteria; order Rhodobacterales; family Rhodobacteraceae. Next base: position 4,690,278 of record NZ_CP022303.1, read on the forward strand.
TGTGACGCGGACCAGCACGTCCTCTCCCTCCATCGGGACCATCTTCGGATAGGGGCTGCGCTCGGGCTCCGCCAAGGTGGCCGGTGTCATCCCGATGATCTCAAGATTTTCGGGAATGCCGATCCCCTTGCCTGGCTTCGGCAGCCCGTCTTCTCCGAACTGGATCGGACAGCCGTCGTTTTCATATCCGATCAGCGGGACGTCAGCGCCTATGACATCGCCGTAGTAAAGATCCGTCCCCTCCAGCGCCCAATGGGTGTCGTCGTAGATGGTATAGGCCGCGCTGCCGCGCCCTGCGCACATCGCCAGCCGGTGATATCCGCCGTACAGAAAGGAAAGGCCCAGAAACCGCGCCTCCGGTGCGTCGAACGCATCGTGAGACCACAGATGGGTCGCCTCTTTCCGGGTTTCGGGAGCGGGCCACATCGGATCGTTCTCCTCGCCCTTCATCTTGTGCGAGACCATGGTCCGACCGCCCTCTTCCCAGCGGATCTTCCAATAGCAGGTATTGCCGGACAAACAGGCCAGATTGCCGCCCGCATTCACGAACGCCTCGATGGCAAAACGTTGATTGCCGGACCAGTATTCACTGTGCCCTACGATCAGAACCGTCTGATAGCCATCAAGCGCATCGGCATTCCGTTCAAAGTCAAAGTCGGTGAGATAGTCGAAATCGTAACCGGCCTCCTCCGCCCAGATCGCAAAGACATGTTCCCATTTCCTCAGAAAGCAGGCCGATCCGTCATAAGGCGACGCCTTTTGCTGCATGGCCCATTCCATATCGCCCGGCATCGCCATCTGCCCGACGGCGCGGGGCGCATAGTTGATCAGGCGGGGCGGCGCGCCAGGCGGAGAAAACAGAACCTGCGGATAGGGGCGCATGCGGGACAGCCGACCGATGGCCCCCTCTCGCGACGCCTCGGGCGAGGCCTGACCGCTCATCAGCGCCTCGACGTCTGCATAGGCGTTGGACCCGCCCCAGTAATTGTAGGCCGAATAGGTGTTCGTCGCGAGGATCAGGACCGCTTTGGCTTTCGGCTGCTCGGATCCCTTGCGCACGCAGACAAAGTGCTGGCTGACATTTCCGTCGGGATCTTCCAGCGTCAGGTCGTAATAGCCCGTTGCCCAATCCGCTCCGATCTCAAAGGTGGTGGCCTCTGGCCAGCCGCATCCATTGCGGTCTGCATCTTCGGGAATGGGATGCGCGCCGATGGTCAGGTTTTCGAACCGGGCAACCTGCGTCACCTCCTTGCCAATCCGGCTGATGGTAAGCGTGCAGGGCGACGTAGGCGCACTCGCAAAAAGGGTGACGGTCTCTCCCGGCTCGGCACTGACCTTGTCGGGGTAAAACCAGGGTCTGTCGATCGTATTCATGCGGTCTGGCTCACTGTTTGGGATGCGGTTCCGGCCCGCAAAAGCGACAGGCCAAGCCAGGCCGCCCAAAGCGGGGAGAGGAGGACAACCAGCGCGAGGGCCGCGTCAGAGACCTCTGCCAGACCCGCATGCCAGGTTGCGAATTGCAGAACCCAGATCGCTGCAAGCACACCCGCGCCGATCCCCAGGCCTTTCAGGCCCGCGCTGCCAAGCAATTTGGCCAGCCCGCCCAACCAGATCGCGGCCAGGATCGCCTCCATCAGCCACAGGCCGCGCCATTGGCCCCCGATGGTGGCCTCCCAGGCCGCGGCGGCTTGGTCGGGTGCCGCCGACGCACTGGCCCGCAGCGCATCGAAAGCCCCTGCCATCGTCACCGCACCGAACGTGCCCATCAGGCAGTAGATCAGACCGCAAAGCATCGCGAGATCGGTCAGCATCTCATCGAGATCGCGCAGAAGTTTCCAGGCATAGATCAGGACCGGAAGGAAGATCAGGTAATAACCAAGAACATCCGTCCACATCCCCAGATAAAACAGATCCGCCGCTTCCGCGGATAGGGTCATCATGTCCAGCCCGTCGTGAAACCGTGTCACATCCCCGTCCGAAGCGGCCATGAACAGGCCTTGCGTCAGATAGGCGAAGGGCAATGAAAGAAGGGCCGCGAAAGCCGCCAGCCGTCTTCCGGGCGTCGCGAAATTCAAAGATGTCATCGGGATCTTCCTCTGCGAATGAAAGCGGTCGGCTCAGGCGGCCTGCTGCAAGTGCGTGTTGGTCCGGGGGATGCGTGCGGCGGCGCGTTCGACCGACCACAGCGCGCTCTCCATATATCCGCCGGAAAGATAGTCGCCGCAGAACGACACACCGTCCTTGCGATCAATAGCGTCCAGAAAGGCCAGCGCGGCGGCGTTATGGCCCACCGCCGATTGCGGCACCGTGGCCGGATGACGGGTCACCGCAAATCCTTCGACATGCCCCTTAACGCCCGGCACAAATGGCGTGATATCCGCTAAGGCAAGATCGGCCAGCTCCTGATCTGTCTTCTCCGCCAGCGCCGCCGATTTCGGGTTCAGGATCCATGCCTGCAGCGTCGCGTTGCCCGACGGATGATTGCCCGGGCTCTTTTGCTGAGTGTCGATGCAGAATTGCACCGGACCCTTGTGATCCATGGGCAAGAAATAGGTCCACACGTCCTTTTCCAGGCTCTGATCCAGAAAGAACGACACGATCATGGCCGTGGGCATCTCGATCCCCGCCAGAAAGCTCCGCTCTTTCGTCCAGGTCTCCGGAACCAGCTTCGCCGCCCTTGGTGCGTGGGCCGCGACGATCACGTGATCGGCCGCCACGCTTTCTCCGGTTTCCAGATGCAGGCCTGTGACCCGTCCGCCCTGTTCGATCAGCCCGGCGACCGGGCTGCTGAAGCGGATGTCGGACTGCTCCGCGAGCGTCCGGTGCAGCGCAGCCGTCCCCCCGTTAAGCGAGATGTAATCCGTCATCAAAACGATCTTCGCCAGCCGGTACACCTGCAACAGGCTCATGCCGTCCGGTGTCGGATCACTCATGCAGCCAATCAGGCTGAGCATGCGAACCGTGTGATCCCTCAGAAACCCGTCCGACGTCGTGCTCAGCGCCGATATGCGGTCATAGGCGGCCTGCTTGTCCGCCGCCGCGAAGGTTTCGGACTTATGGGACAGGATCAGCTTGGCGATGTACCCCGCCATGCGCAGGTTGCCCGTCAGCCCCCCCGACTTCAGCCAGGGCACCGAGGGTTTCACCAGAAAGGACGCATCGCTCTTCCCGGTAAACATCCGGGTCTTGCCAGTGATCTTCTTCAGCTCGGACGTCAGCCCAACCTCTTCGATCAACTTCAACCCGTATTTATAGTTCGAATGGAAGTACTGAGATCCGACATCCGCCCAATCATCCGTGCCCGGCCGGTTCAGCAGCATGCCGCGTCCTCCGGCGCGATCCGACGCTTCATAGATGGTCACGTCATGTCCCGCGCGCCGCATCTTGTGTCCAGCTGCCAGGCCCGCGATGCCGGCACCGATGATTGCGATTTTCATGTCTCAGCCCTCCTTCGGGTTACTTTGATTATGCGTCCACCAACTCCGCCGTTTCCGGTGCTTTCCCGATCTCCTGATCGAAATCCGATTCCGCGCCCGGCTTGATGAAATTCGGCATCTCCCGGCCCGCCATCTGACATGCCGCGCGCAGGGCCATCTCGATGGCTCCGGCATCCATGATGTCGATGAAATTGCCGTCTTCGTCGAAGTTGATGTTGGCCCCCGACACCACCATGAAGCCCTCTGCCGCCTCCGTCGCGTCTTCCGGAACGCAAAACTGGTGGATCGACCCTCCCGGCTCGTAAAGGTAGCTTCCCGCCGTTTGCTTATCCTCGGGATATTCCACGTAGTGCCACATCCCCTTCGTGGTGAGGAAATGCACCGTCCCGGTGTGGAAATGCTGGGGCAGCTTGGTGCCCGGTGGGAACTTGGCGTAAAGCACCCAAGTGCCGTTTTCAGGATCCAGGAACAGCGGCTGGATCGTGTATCCGTCCACCGGATGCTGAACCGCGTCGGCGTCATTGACCTTCAGCGTCAGCAGCCTGTCCTGGTGTGTAATCGTCTGGGGCAGCGGCATGATTGTCCTCCTTCAACTGATGCCCGACCAACGATACGTAGCCGTGCCCGCGAACACAGGTTACAAGAGGACAACAAAGGATCATTTGCGGCCAATTTATGCGTTCACGACAGATCCCCACCCTTTCAGACGCGGTAATGCCCACGCAGATCGCCGCATTGACCGTTTCCGTGATGGAACAGCAGGGCGGCGACAAGGCCGCTCTCTTCTCCGGTCTCCCCTTCTCCGAAGACCGCCTTTACGAGGAGGATGGGCGCCTCTCCTTCTCCGAAATCTATGCGTTGATCGAAGCCGCGCTTGCGATCTCGGGCACGCCCTGGCTCGGCCTCGAAGTCGGGCGGGCCCAGACCGTCAGCACCTGGGGCATCCTCGGCTACGCGATCATGAGCTGTGCCACCGAACGCGAGGCCGTCGCCCTGGGCGTGCGCTATTACGATGCCGCGCCCAGCCTCATGCGCAGCACTTCCCGGATCGAGAACGGGTTACTGCGCCTGCAGATGGAGCCCATTCACCCGATGCTCGCCCTCCTTCCCTTCTGTGTCGAAGAGAATATCTGCGGGATCAGCACGGTCTCGTCCGAATACCTGATCGAACCCATGTCCCCGCTGGAGGTTTGGCTGTCCTATCCCGAACCAGATTACAGCGACAAATACCGGACCTATTTCGGCTGCGACATCAAGTATGAGCAGGACAGCAACGTCCTTTGGACCCGTGCGCCCAGGGATGCCCCCATGCGCACCTCCGACCCGATCAGCGCCCAGCTTTGCCGCAAACTGGTCGAACAGGTGGTCGAGCCGCGTAATGACGAAAGCGATTTCATCTATCAGATGCGCCAGCTTCTGCTGCAGACGCCGGGCGACATGCTCAACATGGAGCGCGCCGCAGCCGAATTGTCGATCAGCCCCCGCACCTTGCGGCGGCGGCTCGCGGAATTCGGCACCTCGTTCAAAAAACTTCAGGAGGACACCCGCCGCGACCTCGCCATCGACTACCTGCGGGACACCCAACTCAACATCTCGCAGATCGCGCACCTGCTGGGATATACCGAGACAACCAATTTCCGCCGCGCCTTCAAACAATGGACCGGCCTGCCGCCCCGTACATTCCGCCAGCAGCATATGGGCTGAGGTTTTGGCGATGTCTCTATCATAGTGCTCAGGCGGCTTTAGCATCCAACGGAGATAAGGTCCGCAATGGGCAGCCGAGACTTCCCTTTATCGCCGCCGCGATCTTTCTTTTTTGGGTTCCGAAATGGAAAGCTCGCGCTGATACTTGCTGTTTGAATTCTCCAGAACAAACCGCGCAAACACCTTGCTGGACCAATTTACATGGACATCCCCGAAGGCCTTTGAAAAAGCTCTTTCCGCGGCTTTCGTCTTTCTCCCATATTTCCCGTCGATCTTTCCGGGATTGAACCCAAGACGATACAGACACAATTGGCGCGCTTTCCAAACTGACTTCGGCACCTGATCTTGCGGCCCGTCGAATATGAGATCCGAGATAGCATCATCTATGATCCGATCCATATCGCCGGAAATCGGAGCATTGATCGAACAAACGAATATGGTCCCGGCCTCACCCGAGACACTTACAGTACCCCCGAGCGGCTGACTTGTCAGAGCGATAACCAGCAAAGCCGCAATCACATTCTTCGAGACATCAATCGCATGGGTGATACCAGCCGCGAACCGAGTGGACCCAAAAGCGCTCCCCAGCTCGATCAGCTCAACTTCGATGAATCCACTTACAACGTAATCGTCTATCCTAAGCGTGAACGCCCCTTCTGGTGTTATAGACACGCCCAGAAGACCTAAAATCCGGCTTTGTTCCTCTCTCGCCCTGGCCGGGGCCGTAGCCAGCACGCCGCTGGAAACGGTCGCCATAAGTTTTTCGACATCGACATCGCTGCTATATCCAAGCGCCTTTCCAACAATGTCAAAAGCCGCCTCAAAGAAAAGCGCGCGCGATGTGAGGGACAAAAGCTCGAAATTCTGCTCCACATCGTCAAAAAGCGTGGCAGAGCCGGTGAGCAACGTGGATCGCGCAAAAACATCCAGACGAACGGAAGTGTCGGTGCGGTCAATGACTTCTGCCACGGCTAATTCCTTTGGTGCTCTATATGACGCTAATCGCTAGCAACACACCTTTGGTGCGGCAAGTCTGAAACAGCCCGAATACCGGTAGAGCAGCGGGCACGGTTAACTCATCCAATCAAACCGGAAGACAGGCCTATCAAAAAGCGCGGCAAAGCACAGGTGGGTATAACGACCTGTCAGTGCAGATACGCCGTCCACACACCGGCAATACCAACCAAAACCAGGCTCCCAGCCCAAAGTAGATCCAGGTTGAACCAACTGCGCGTGAGAAACTTCAGCCCCAGCCAGAAATACATCCCCACTGCCAGCAGCCCGCCCGCGCCCGCCATCGCCGCCGTGTGGATCAACGCCACGACCAAAGCCGCGCCTACGGCCTGACCCATCAGCACCCCCGCCGCCTGATGCCCCGCATCCAGTTGGTCGGGCGCGCAGAGGCCCAGATAGATCGGCACCAGCATCAGGCCCGCGCCATGCGCCAGCGCGGCCAGAAAGGACCACATCGCCAACCGGGACGGCGGCACGCGGGCCAGAAACCGCGGATGTTTGCGGTAGATGAACAGGAACAGACCGAAGGCAATCACCAAAAGGCCCGCACCCACGCGGATCTCCCGCTCGTAATAGGCCAGCGTCGTCATCAGCGAAAACGGCAGCAGGATCACCGTCATCGCCACGAAATGCCCCAGCGCCAGCATGCCCAGCGCCATGGGCATCGCCGCCACGCGCCGCTCCATCAGGGCCGAGGATACGGCCAGCGGCCAGCCCATCCCCGGGTTCAGCCCGTGATAGAGGCCCGAGAGGATCACGGCCCCCCACAGGGCCGCAATCGTTGTCGCATCCAGCTCCATTCAGACCGACGGATAGCAGAAACTGTCGGTCGAACAGTCTCCGCCCTCCAGCCGGATCTGGTGGCTGCGATAGCCCTCCGGGAACTCGACCCAGAAATCCTCCGCCAGCGTCAGCCCTCCGTTCTCGCCCACATTGGCCATCACCATCGCAGCGCCACCCTCTCCGGGATAGAACTGATCGTCCCACGTGGAATAGAGCGAATTGGTCCAGTAGACCCGTTTCCCGTCCCGGCTGATCTCCACCATCTGCGGGCCGTAGCCAAAGGTCTTGCCGTTGGGATGCGGCGTCTTCTTGACGATCCCCCCGATCTCGACCTTTCCGGCCAGCTTGGGGTTCATCGGGTCCGAGACATCGTATTGATGCATCTCCCCCAGCCCCCAGCAGGCGACGTAAAGGAACCTGTCATCCAGGCTCAGGTCGATATCCGTCACCAGCGGTGGCACCGCCCCGAACCCCTTCAAGAGCTCCGGCAGATCGTCCGCATCCGCCGGCACCGGGTCGATGGTGATCGTCTTCTTCGCCTCGAACGTCCCATCATCATTGCGCCACCAGGTAAAGATCGCGCCCTGCAGGTTGGTCGTATCCACCACCACCCCGCAAAACCCGTACTCCTTGGCCGGATCATGCGCCGGCCGGATCTCCAGCGCCATCTGGTGATGCGCGCCCAGATCAATCGTCTGGATGTTCTTGCGCGCCCTCAGATCCCAGAAATGGATCGAATGGCCGTATTTGTTGCCCAGCAAATCCTCCGGCACCACGCCGTTCTCGAATTGCGGCGGCAGGCCCCATTCGCTGCTCACCATGTAGTCGCGCGGCAGGTTCCACCAGAAATCGTAATGTTTGTCCTGTGCGCCTCGGTCCATCTCATACCGGCCCAGCACGTCGAAGGTCTCGCAATCCATGATGAAGATGCCCGGGGGTCCGTCCGTGCCGTCCTCCCCACCTCCACCCAGGGTCGAGACATAGATGCCCTCCGGCCCGCAATGGATCGTATGCGGCCGCGAATAGCCCGTCTTGGCCATGATCTCTTCGGGTTCGATGATCTTGTGGATCTTCGCGTCCAGCGGCTCCTTCACGTCGATCACATAGATGCGCGACGACCGGATGCCCGGAATGATCAGATAGCGCCGTTCCAGAAACGCGTGCCCCGTGAGCGGAGACAGAGCCGACGAGCACGCATTCCACCCGAAATGGTGAAACTCATCGCCCTTGTTCGGCATGAACAGGCTATGCACGATCTGCCCGTAAGTCTTCGACGTAGGGTCCACATCCACAACCGCCAGCCCATCGGGTTGCGCGCCATCCGGGCTCAGCATCAGCGTAAAGGCCAGCGTCTCCGCCGGGGCCTCCATCGCCATCCTGGCGGTGGGGTAAAAGGTCGGGTCCGGTCTCAGGTTCATCTCGCATCCTCCCTATCGAGATTTGTCCCTGCTCCTCTCTCTCCGGGCGTTCTCCCCGCGCCCTTCGGTTCAATGCATTGCGGTCAATTCATCCCTCAAATGGTGTTCGCGCGCCTGTCGTAAGGTCAAGCTTTGACCAAACGCCGTTCAAATGCCAGACATTTCAATCCGTCAGCAACAACATGCTGATAGCGCTCACTTTTCCATGACGGCGGCAGGTCAAGTGGCACAGAATCACCCCACCGCGACCCGGGGTCGCCCGCTTGCCTCCACCGTCACCGTCGCCTCGACAAAGACCTCCCGTGCCTCCGCCTGCGCGGTGCGGATGTCGCGTGCCACATGCACGTCGATCTCCTCCGCCCCGGCCGCGCGGGCCTCGGCCAGCGCCTGCTCGCGCAACAGCGTCTCAAGCCTTGCCAAGGCAGGCTCCGCCGCGCCGAAATCCTCCGGGCCGTCCGCCAGATGCGCGCGGTACTTGCCCTCCGACGGCGCCGTGACAACCCCGCTCCGCCGCATCGTCACCCGGCCCACGACCGCCCCAACCGCATTGGCCACGCCCGCATGCTCCGGCAGGATCATCTCGCAGCCCAGCCGCTGCCCCACCGCCGGATAATAGCTGGCAGCCGAGGCGCCCAGCCCCACCACCGGCACGTTCAACCGCAGATCGACCGCCAGCAGCCCCCGATGCCGGTCGAGCCCCCGTCGCGTCAACTCATGCCGCGCCAACCCTTCGGTCTCAAAGGCCGGCGCATCCTCCGCAAAAACCGTCTCTAACAAGGCCTCAACCGTCTGCTCTGTCACCTGATCCACGATCATCCGCGCCAGCGCCTCCGGCCCCTCTGCCAGCAGATTGCCACTGCCCACGCGGCGCCTTGCCATCAGTGCCAGACCCAGCCGGGCCGCCTCCCGATCCCACACATCCACCATACCCAGCACATGCGCCGCATCCGATGGTGTCACCCCTGCCATCTGCACGATCCCGCGATCCCAGAGCCTCTGCAACGCCCCCTGATCCATCCGGTTCCGCAGCACGTCGCCCAGCGCATGCACGCCCTCGATCCGCTCCAGCAGCGCCACCTCTCTTGCACCCATCCCTTGCACCAGCGCTCCCGGCACGCGCCGCACAAACCGCCCGTCATGCTCTCCGGGCAGTGCCGCGCTCATCTGCGCCTCCAGCACCGGGACAACACCAGCATGCTCCGTTGCCAGCAGCGCCAGCGGCACCACCCGTCTCGGCCCCAGTGTCACGCCGCCCTGCAATCCTTCGGCGCGCATCTGCACCTGGCTGTCCCCGCCCAGCCCCGTGGTGCGCATCGCCACCGCCTCGACCATCGTTCGAAACCCGCCAACCCGTGCCCCATCCGGGTCAATCGCAGGCCGCCCGCCCTGTAACAGAGCCACATCCGTCGTCGTCCCGCCAATATCCGAAACCACCGCCTCCTCCGCCCCCGTCAGCCACCGCGCCCCCACCAGCGACGCCGCCGGCCCGCTCAAGATCGTCTCGATGGGCCGCTCCCGGGCCTGCTCTGCAGACATCAGCGCCCCGTCGCCCCTGACCACCATCAGCGGCGCCGCGATGCCCAAATCCCTCAGGCTCTCCTCCGTCCGGTCAATCAACCGGCTGATCATCCCCGTCAGCCTGGCATTCAGCAAAGCCGTCAGCGCGCGCTTCGGCCCGTTCAGCTTGGCCGACAGATGATGCGAGCACGTCACCGGTCGCCCCGTCACCTCCGCAATCCTTGCTGCGGCAGCCAATTCATGCGCCGGATTGCGTGTCGCAAACTGGCTCGCCACCGCATAGGCCGAGACATCCTGCTCCGCCAAAAACGTCTCTAACTGTGCTAAATCGAGCGGCTCCACCTCAGCCCCCGCATGGCTGTGCCCGCCCGCAAGCACCAAGGCCGGATCGCCTTTCAGCGCATCGGCCAGCCCGTGTTTCTCCAGATCCCCCTCGCGAAACCCGATGTAGACCAGCGACACCCGGCCCCCCTGTCCTTCGACCAGCGCATTGGTGGCCAGCGTCGTCGACAAAGCGGCCAACCGCACCTCCTCACCCGCCACCCCGGCGGCCTCCAGTACGGCCCGCACCGCGCCCCCGACACCGATGGCCAGATCGCCCCGGGTCGTCAGCGCCTTGGCACTGGCCAGAACCTCCCGCTCATCCCGGATCAGAACCGCATCCGTATAGGTCCCGCCCGTATCCACACCCAGCGCAATCGCCATGCTCCACCCCTCGGTTTTTGCCTGAATAGAGCCTATTCGCGCCCCGTCTCGCCCATTTGCGTCAACATGGCCACAGCCCAGCGCGCCGCGTCCGCCACGGCCTCATCCGTGTCCTCCACCAGCTCCCGCGCTGCGGCGGCAAGCTCTGGTTCCCCCGAATTCCCGATCGCATAAAGCACATTGCGCACGAACCGGTCCCTCCCGATCCTCTTGATCGGAGAGCCCGAAAACAGCGCCCGAAACGCCGCATCGTCCAGCCGCGCCAGCTCCGCCAGCCGCGGCGCTTCCAGCTCGTCCCTTGCCGCATAGCGCAGGTCCGACGCCTCAACCGCGAACTTGTTCCACGGACAGACCGCCAGACAATCGTCGCACCCATAGATCCGGTTGCCCATCCGCGCCCGCAAATCCTCGTCCACCGGGCCCTTGTGCTCGATGGTCAGATACGAAATGCATTTGCGCGCATCCAGCCGGTAGGGTCCCACAAAGGCCTCCGTCGGGCACACATCCAGACAGGCCCGGCACGACCCGCAATGATCGACCTCCGGCGCATCGGCCTCGATCTCAAGCGTGGTGAAAACAGAGCCTAAGAAGGCCCAGTTGCCCCACTCCCGGCTTAGCAGATTGGTGTGCTTGCCCTGCCAACCCAGCCCCGCCGCCTGTCCCAAAGCCTTCTCCGGAACCGGTGCGGTATCCACGAACACTTTGACTTCAGGCAAAGTGTTCGCGTGCAACTCTCGCGCGCCCTCCGCAATCATCCACCGCGCCAGCCGCTTGAGCCGTTTCTTCACCAGATCATGATAATCCCGGTTCTGCGCATAGACCGAGATCACGCCCCGGTCCCGCCAGCCCAACCGCTCCATCGGATCCCGCTCCGGCGTGTAGCTTTCCGCCAGCATCACCACCGACCTCGCCTCTGGCCAGAGCGCCGCCGGGTTTCCCCTCCAATGCATCCGCTCCGCCAACCAGCCCATCTGCCCGTGATAGCCCGCCTCGACAAAGGCGCTCAGCCTCTCCGGCACCTCCGGCACGTCCCAGGGCCGACACACCCGGCACGCAATAAACCCCTCCTCCAGGGCCCTTGCCACCAGCCGGTCCTTGAACCTGTCACCCATGCTTCTTTGGGTCAAAAATATCCTCGGGGGGAGCCGCAGGCGGGGGGCAGACAGCCCCCCTCACCGCCCGCTCATCAAAAATCCAGATCGGCATAATGCGCCGGCGGCGGGAAACCCGACACCTGATCGGCCAGGATCGACCGAAACGCAGGGCGCGACTTGATCTTGGCATACCAATCCTTCACCACCGAAGACCGGTTCCAGTCCACATCACTGATATAGTCCAGCGCCGACAGATGTGCCGCCGCGGCGAAATCCGCCAGCGTCATCGCATCCCCGGCCAGCCAGCGCCGATGATCCAGGAGCCACGCCATATAATCCAGATGATACTTGATCGCCTTGGCCCCTGCTTTCACGTTGGTGCTGTCCGGGTAACCCTTGCCCGTCATCTTCTTGTTCACCCGCTCGTAAAGCAACTTCGACGTCACCTCCTGGTGAAACTTGTCGTCGAACCACCCCACCAACCTTCGCACCTCGAACCTCTCCTCCGGCGCCTTGGGCATCAGCGACGGATCCGGCCGGGTCTCCTCGATATACTCGCAGATCGCCGCACTCTCGGCCATCATCCTTCCGTCCAGCTTCAAGACCGGCACCTTCGCCGCCGGGTTGCGCCTCAGGAAATCCGCATCCTGCTCCCAATAGCGCTCCTCAACCAGCTCCACCTCAATCTTCTTCTCCGCAAGGCTCAGACGCACCTTTCGGCAAAACGGGGACAGCGGGACGTGGAAAAGACGGGCCATGAACGATGTATATCTCTGGATAATCCGTCTCTACTTGCCCAAAAGCCCGCCCGGTTTCAACTGCCCAATCGCCCGCCCGGCTTGCTTCCGCCTCACTCCGGGCTCTCGAAACAGGCCGCGCGCCCATCCGCCCGGATCGTCGCCGCCCCGTCCCGGATCCCCGCCGCCCGTCTCCTCACGACATCGCTGGGCCGGCTCGCCGATCTGGCCTTCGGATTCGGCAGCACCGCCGCCAGCCTGGCCGCTTGCACCGCACTCAACGCCTCCGGCCCTACTCCGAAGTAATGCCTGGCCGCCGCCTCCACGCCGAACACACCTTCGTCGAACTCCGCCACGTTCAGATAGACCTCCACGATCCGCCTTTTCGACCAGAGTATCTCCATCATCGGCGTGATCCCCGCCTCCAGCGCCTTTCTCGTCCAGCTTCTCCCGTGCCACAGAAAAACGTTCTTCACCACCTGCTGGCTGATCGTCGATCCTCCCCTCCGGCTGCCCTCCGCCAGCGCCGCGCGGATCGCTTCCACGTCAAACCCCCAGTGCCGGCAGAAATTGGCGTCCTCTGCCGCCACGACCGACCTTGCCATAACCGGGGCCACCGCCTCCAGCGGCACCCATTCGCGGTCCACCACCCCTAGCCGTGCCGCCTCTGCGCGCATGTAGATCCCCATCGGCGGGTTCACCACTTTGAAGAGCAAGACCACCAGCACCGGCACCGCCACGACCAGCGCCACCATACGCCACATCCAGCGCCTCAGCCACAGGCCCAGCCGCGTCAGCGGGCCGGGCCTGAACACCGTCTTCAAAGGTTTCGCCTTCCGGGATGTCTTCGCCTTCGCCATGGCCCAGCTATAGGCCCCAGTTCCGCGCAAAGGAACCCATCCCACGCGACGCGAGCCCGCAAGGGCTCAAGGAGCGTTACTCCGCAGGCACAGCCGCCTCCTCCAGGCTCAGCGGCGCCGGCAGATGCACCAGCATCTCCTTCGGACAGACCTGCAGGAAATGCCCCTTCTCCATCTCCCAATGCTGCAGGATATCCGCCGCCTTCCGGCTCATCGTCTCCGCCACATGCCGTTCGACCAGGTCCTTCAGCTGCGCCTCCCAGTGATCCACCGTCACAGGGCACGTCACCAGCGTCTCCATGTTCATCATGGTCTCCGCGCGGCCCTCAGGATCGTAAAGATACGCCATCCCCCCGGTCATGCCGGCCCCGAAATTGGCCCCGATATTGCCCAGGATCACCGCAACGCCGCCGGTCATGTATTCACACCCGCAGGCCCCGCAGCCCTCGACAACCACCTTCGCGCCCGAATTCCGCACCGCGAACCGCTCACCGGCCCGGCCCGCTGCAAACAGATAGCCATCTGTCGCGCCATACAGCACCGTGTTGCCGATGATCGTGTTCTCATCGGCCTTCAGCGGGCTCACCTGCGGCGGGCGCACCACGATCATGCCTCCGGACAATCCCTTGCCCACATAATCGTTGGCATCGCCCGACACTTCCAGCTTCAGCCCCGGCGCCGCGAACGCCCCCAGCGACTGCCCGGCAGACCCCTGCAGCTTCACCGTCAGATGATCCGGCTGCAACGTGTTGCGCATGCCGAACTTCCGCACGATATGGCTCGACGTGCGGGTGCCCACCGTCCGGTGTGTGTTCTGCACCGCGTAAGACAGCTGCATCTTCTCGCCTTCCTGCAGGAAGCGCGCCGCATCTCGCACGATCTCCGCATCCAGCGTATCCGGCACCGCATTCCGCTCCCGGTCGCGGTCATAGACGATGTCCTTGGCGCCATCGACCGTGATCAGCAGCGGGTTGAGGTCCAGATCGTCCAGATGCGCCGATCCCCGGCTCACCTGGTTCAGTAGATCCGCCCGCCCGATCACCTCGTCCAGGCTCCGTGCGCCGATCTCGGCCAGCAATTCCCGCACCTCCTGCGCATAGAAGGTGATCAGGTTGACCACCTTGTCCGCATTGCCGGTGAACTTCGCCCGCAGGCTTTCGTCCTGCGTGCAAACACCGACCGGGCAGGTATTGGACTGACACTGCCGCACCATGATGCAGCCCATCGCGATCAGCGCCGCGGTGCCGATGCCGTATTCCTCGGCCCCCATCATCGCCGCCATCACGATGTCGCGGCCCGTGCGCAGGCCCCCATCGGTGCGCAGGGTCACCCGGTCGCGCAGGTTGTTCATCGCCAGCACCTGATGCGCCTCGGTCAGACCCATCTCCCACGGCAGACCCGCATATTTGATGCTCGTCGCAGGCGAGGCACCCGTGCCTCCGTTATGGCCCGAAATCAGGATCACGTCCGCCTTGGCCTTGGCCACACCCGCCGCGATCGTGCCCACACCGCTGGAGGCGACCAGCTTCACCGTCACCTTGCAGCGCGGGTTGATCTGCTTCAGGTCATAGATCAGCTGCGCCAGATCCTCGATCGAATAGATGTCGTGGTGCGGCGGGGGCGAGATCAGCGTCACCCCCTTCGTCGAATGCCGCAGCCGCGCAATCAGGTCCGTGACCTTCATGCCCGGAAGTTGCCCGCCCTCACCGGGCTTGGCACCCTGAGCAACCTTGATCTCCAGCTCTTCACACTGGTTGAGATACTCCGCCGTTACGCCAAAGCGCCCCGAGGCGACCTGCTTGATCTTCGCCGACGGATTGTCGCCATTGGGCTCCGGCACGAAATGCGCCGGATCCTCTCCGCCCTCGCCGCTGTCGGACTTCGCCCCGATCCGGTTCATCGCCACGTTCAGCGTCTTGTGCGCCTCCGGGCTCAGCGCGCCCAGCGACATGCCCGGCGTCACGAACCGTTTGCGGATCGAGGTGATGCTTTCCACATCCTCGATGGGGATCGCCTTGCCCATCGGCTTAATGTCCAGCAGATCGCGCAGATGGATCGGCGGATTGCTCCTCATCTTTGCCGAATACTGCTTCCACAGCTCGAACGACGCTTTGTTGCACGCCATCTGCATCATATGCATGCTGGTCGCTTCCCAGGCATGGGTCTCACCCGATTGGCGCGCCTTATAAAAGCCCCCGATGGGCAGCACATCGCTGCCCCCGGCCCAGCCCTTGGCATGCACCTCCTCGGATTTCTGCTGCACCCCGCTCACGCCGATGCCGCTGATCCGGGACGTCATGCCCGGGAAATACTCCGCCACCATCGCGCGGGACAGACCCACCGCCTCGAAGTTCAGACCCCCGCGATAGGAGGAGATCACGCTGATCCCCATCTTCGCCATGATCTTCAACAGGCCGGCATCAATCGCATCGCGATACCGCTTCACCGCCTCCGTCAGCGAGCCGTCGATCAGCCCCCTGTCGATCCGGTCGGCAATGGAATCCTCCGCCAGATAGGCATTCACCACCGTCGCTCCGCAGCCGATCAGCACCGCGAAGTAGTGCGGGTCGATGCATTCCGCCGACCGCACGTTCAGCGAACAGAAGGTCCTCAGCCCTTTCCGCGTCAGATGACTATGCACCGCAGACGTCGCCAGGATCATCGGCATCGCCACCCGGTCGCCGTTCGACATGTGATCCGTCAGCACGATATGCCCCGCGCCCGACCGCACCGCATCCTCCGCCTCGTCCCGGATCCGGATCAGGCCCACGCGCAGGCTGTCCGCGCCCGGCTCGAATGTACAGTCGATCTCGACCATCGGCGCGTTGAACTGCTCTTGTAGCTTGTCCCATTGCGCATTGCCCACGAACGGGCTCTCCAGCACGATGATCTCCGTCTGGCTCGAGCTTTCATCCAACACGTTCTTGAGGTTGCCGAACCGCGTCTTCAGGCTCATCACCCGGTATTCGCGCAGGCTGTCAATCGGCGGGTTCGTCACCTGGCTGAAATTCTGCCGGAAGAAATGTGACAGCGGCCGGTACTGCTTCGACAGCACCGCACTCGGCGTATCGTCCCCCATGGAGGCCAGCGTCTCTTTCCCGTCCTCCGCCATCGGCGCCAGGATCTGCTCCAGCTCCTCGATGGAATACCCCGCCGCGATCTGCCTTTTCCGCAACTCCGCGCCCGTGAACAGCGGCTGCTCCGTCACCTCCGCCAGCACCGCATCCGCGTCGTTGATCTTGCCGACCCAGTCTCCAAACGGCTGGGAGGCCGCCAGTTGATCCTTGATCGCCTTGTCGTGGAAGAGCTTGCCTTCCTCCATATCCACCGCCAGCAACTGCCCCGGCCCCAGTGCGCCCTTCTCTCGGACGACACCCTCGTCCACCGGCACCATGCCCGCTTCCGAGCCCGCAATCAGCAGCCCGTCCCCGGTCACCACATACCGCATCGGGCGCAATCCGTTCCGGTCCAGCCCCGCGCAGACCCAGCGCCCGTCCGTCATCGCCAGCGCCGCCGGGCCGTCCCATGGCTCCATCACGCTGTTGCAATAGGAATACATGTCGCGCCACGCCTGTGGCAGCTCCACCGCCTGCTTCGACCAGCTTTCCGGCACCAGCATGGTCTTGGCCATCGGCGCATTGCGCCCCGCCCTCACCAGCACCTCGAACACCGCGTCCAGCGCCGCACTGTCGCTCGACCCGCCCGGCACGATGGGCTTGATATCCTCCGCCATCTCCCCGAACGCGCTCGACGCCATCCGGATCTCGTGAGACTTCATCCAGTTCACGTTGCCCTTGAGCGTGTTGATCTCACCGTTATGCGCCAGCATCCGGAACGGCTGCGCTAGCCACCATTGGGGGAAGGTGTTCGTCGAATAGCGCTGATGGTAAATCGCAAACGCTGACTCGAACCGCTCATCCATCAGGTCCGGATAGAACTCCGCCACCTGCTCCGCCAGCATCATCCCCTTGTAGATGATGCTCCGGCAGGACAGGCTCGCGATATACAACTCCCCGATCCCCGCAGCCGCCGCCGCCTTCTCGATCCTCCTCCGGATCACGTAAAGCTCCCTTTCGAACCTCTCCTCATCGACCCCCTTGGAGTTGGAAATCAGGATCTGCTCGATCTCCGGCCTTGTCGCGTTCGCCTTCTCGCCCAGACAGCCGATCTCGACCGGCACGTGCCTCCAGCCGTAGATATAATAGCCCTTCCTCAGAACCTCCGTCTCCACGATGGTCCGGCACAGCTCCTGTGCTCCGAAATCCGTCCTTGGCAGAAACACCTGTCCCACCGCGATCAACTGGTCTTTGTTGGGCTTGTGCCCCGTCCTTTCGATCTGGTCGTAGAAGAACGGCACCGGGATCTGCACGTGAATGCCCGCGCCGTCTCCGGTCTTGCCATCCGCATCGACAGCACCCCGGTGCCAGACCGCTTTCAGCGCGTCGATGCCCGCTTCCACGACCTTCCGGCTTTTCTTTCCATCAATGGAAACAACCAGCCCCACCCCGCAGGAGGAATGCTCCTCCGCCTCGGAATAAAGACCATTCTCCGCCAGCCACGTCCGCTTGGCTTCCTCGCCCCGTACCCATTCGGCATCATATTTGGTCATTGGCTCTCTCCTTCTGGGACGAACTTGTTCTGTCTCTCGAAATCCGCCTGACTGACCCTCTGCAGATCGCCTGCAAAGGCGTATCCGTCAGGGCATTTGTCGGCGTAAACCTCGCGGACCAGCCTCGCGCCGCCCGCATTCTCGAAAAGGCCCGGTGCGACCTCATAGGGGTCGTCCTCACCCAGGTCCTTGAACCACAGGGCCGACCCGCAGATCTTGCACCACGCACGCTCGGCAAAGCTGGAGGACCGATACCGGCTGATCGGCCCGCCCTCGATCCTGATCTGGTTGGGCGCCACCTCGATGCCCATCTGCATCGACCCGCTCCAGCGGCGGCACATGTCGCAATGGCAGGCCGATATCTCAGCCATCTCCGACATGACCGTGACCCGTACGGCACCGCACAGACACTTTCCACGGGCTTCAGTCATGATTATGACCACCGTGGCTCTGATGGCCGCCACCATAACCCCGTGCCTGATTGTAAAGCACTCTCTGGTGTCGTGTCAGGATCGGTGCTGTCTGCAAATGCGCCTCTAGATGGGCAGCTCGAAGATCGGCCCGCAATGTCGCCGACTGCCGTGTCAGGATCGCAAGTTGCTCTGCCTCCAAACCGCCAGCCTCAAAGGCCGCGTCCAAAGCAGCCTCCGCCGCGACGTAGTCCGCGCCCAGCGCCCGGGCGCGTGCATTCATCTTGTCAAAAATGAACTGCACGTCGCTCCGCTGCTCCGCGGTCAACGCCAGATCATCGGCCAATTCCAGAACATGGGCCGGTCCGGGATATCCGTTCAATTCCGCGGCCTTCGCAAAACCCCAGCCACGCCCGTTCAGCAGATCATCGACGTCCTGCGCCGACAGTGATGCAATCGCCCGCGTTTCTTGTCCCGCATAAGGTTTGGGACTGGCCCAAACCAGCCCTGCCGCAAGCACGGCAAACAAGGCGAGCAGACCGCGCATCAATGGGCCTCCCCACCTGCGGCAACCATCGCCATAACGTCGGCTTCGGTCATCCGGTTGCGTTTGTCGTTGTCGGCAAAGGCGTGATCGCCCTGCATATGATCGACATAGACCTCGTTATTGAAGGTCAGACCCTCCAGACTGTCCAGCGACCCCGCCGACAGGCTCAGCAGCCCTTGCATCGGCCCCTCGGCTGTCAGCTTCCAATAGAGGCTCGACCCGCAGAGCTTGCAAAACCCGCGCTCCGCCCATTCCGAAGACGAAAAGGTCCCGATATTCTCCTCACCCGTCCAAGTGATCCCGCCCGGCGGCACCTCAAGGCCCAGCTCGATCCCGCCGCTGAACTTGCGGCACATCCCGCAATGACACGCGCCATAGCATTCCGGCGCCGTTGCCAGCGTGTAACGCACTTTGCCGCACAGGCATCCGCCTTCGGTCGTTCCAGCCATTGTCATCGGTCCTTTTCAGGGTTCGTTCACATTTCGTCGAAAAAGGTCAGTCTTGTTGATCTACCGTGTTTACTCTTTCTTAACGCTTGGTCCGTCGGGCCTTGAAAGGCGTTTCGTACGAAATCCGGTACAAACACCCCAAAGTCGCGTTTTTGGCCCGTTTCAGGGGTTTTGGCGTCCCGTCGTTCCGTACGAAACTCCGTACGAACTGCCCAAGGCCCCGTGCGCGGATCGGGCGGTGCACACCCGATTTTCAGCCGGGCGAAGGGTCCCGAAGCCGGTCATTCCGCCGCCACAACGGCGCTGGAATTCAACCGCTCCAGAATAGCCTCCGCACAGTCGCGCCCGTCCCGGATCGCCCAGACCACAAGGCTCGCGCCCCGGACAATGTCGCCCACCGCATAGACACCGTCGAGCGCGGTCGCACCCGTGGTGAACTCCGCCTTGATCGTGCCCCAGCGGGTGACCTGCAATTCCGGCTGATCCCACAGCGTCGGCAGATCCTCCGGCTCAAAGCCCAGCGCCTTGATGACCAGATCGGCCTCCTCGACATAGTCAGAGCCTTCGATCAGTTCCGGAGCCTGACGCCCCGTCGCATCCGGCGCGCCCAGGCGCATCTTTTGCACCGTCACGCCAGTCACTTTCGCAGCCCCTTCGCTGCTGTCGGCCAGGTCCGTGACAAAACCCTTGGGCGCGCTCAGCCATTCAAAGATCACGCCTTCTTCCTCGGCATTCGCCACCTCGCGTTGAGAGCCTGGCATATTCGCCCGGTCCCGACGGTAGAGGCATTTGACGCTGGTCGCCCCCTGCCGGACAGACGTGCGCACGCAATCCATCGCGGTGTCCCCGCCGCCGATGACGACAACACGCTTGCCTTCGGCGTTCATCCGACCGCTGTCGAAATCCTCGACCGCGTCACCAAAGCTTTTGCGGTTGCTCGCGGTCAGAAAATCAATCGCCTTTTCAACACCTTGAGCGGTGCTGCCATGCAGCTCCAGATCGCGCGACTTGTAAACGCCGGTGGCGATGATCACCGCGTCATGCGCGGCGCGGATGTCGTCGAAAAAGATATCCTCGCCCACATTGCAATTCAGTTTCAGCGTCACGCCGCCCTGCTCAAGCTGGTCGTTGCGACGCATCACCACGTCCTTATCCAGCTTGAAGCCGGGTATGCCATAGGTCATCAGCCCGCCGGCGCGATCGTAGCGGTCATAGACAGTGACCTGCACGCCCGCGCGCCGCAGCACATCCGCCGCCGCCAGCCCTCCGGGTCCCGCGCCAATGATGCCCACGCTCTCGGGCCGTTCAGCGGGCGGTTTGATCGGCTGCACCCAGCCTTCCTCCCAGGCGGTGTCGGTGATGTATTTCTCCACCGCACCGATGGTGACGGTCCCATGGCCCGACTGTTCGATCACGCAATTGCCTTCGCACAGGCGGTCCTGAGGACAAATCCGCCCACAGATCTCCGGAAAGGTGTTGGTCGCCTGAGAGACCTCATAAGCCTCCCTCAACCGCCCTTCCGCCGTGAGCCGCAGCCAGTCAGGAATATTGTTGTGCAACGGACAATGCGTCTGACAATACGGCACCCCGCATTGCGAACACCGGCTCGCCTGCTCCTCGGCCTTCGCCTCGGCATATTCCGCATAGATCTCCCGGAAGTCCTCCTTCCGCGCGTCCGCATCCCGCTTCTCCGGCATACCCCGCTCAACCTGCACGAACTTCAACATCCGCTGCTCAGCCATAGCCTTTCCTCCCTGAATGGTGGGTTTGGCTTGCTTAAAGGATGCTAAAAAGGAATAAAAGTCAAAAGTACTGACTTATATTGCGATCAGACACACTTTTTACGAGAATTTTCGCATCGCCGCGTGATTTTTAGGTCCGGTTCGGCCATAAATCACAGCTTCCCTTTCGAAATCTGCCACTTATACCGAGAGCCTGTGAATTCACGTTACCACGATTCGGAAGAGACATGACGCTTTTTCACCTGATTCTCGTCGCTCTCATCCAAGGCGTTACCGAGTTTCTACCGATTTCGTCGTCCGGCCACCTTATCTTGCTGCCCGGGCTCACCGGTCTTGAGGATCAGGGCCAGTTCATTGATGTCGCAGTTCACGTAGGCACGCTTTTTGCTGTCATTTTCTATTTCTGGCCTGACGTGCGCGTGGCGTTAAGCGGGACCCTCCGTCTGATGCGGGGAAAGGTGGATACGCAGGGTGCATTCCTGGCTCTTTGTCTGGCCATCGCCACCGTGCCGGTCGTCATCGTGGGCCTCATCATCCATCTTGCCGATCTGGGCGCGGCACTTCGTTCCATTGCCGTTGTTGGCTGGGCCACGCTGATTTTCGGGCTAGTCCTTTATTGGGCCGACCGCACCGGAGCCGAAGCGCGGCGCGCCGAGCAGTGGACATTGCGTCATGCCCTGATCATGGGGCTTTGGCAGGCCGTGGCACTGATCCCCGGCAGTTCCCGGTCCGGTGTGACGATCACAGGGGCAAGGTATCTGGGATATGCACGGGAGGATGCCGCGCGGCTGGCGATGCTGATGTCCATCCCCACAATCCTGGCCTCCGGCACGGTGCTGGCGCTCGACACCGCCTTTGCCGCCGATCTTGCTGCCGCGCGGGATGGCGCGATTGCCGCTGTCTTTGCGTTCGTGGCCGCCCTGCTTGCCTTGGCACTGATGATGCGGCTGCTGCGAAGTGTGAGCTTTGCGCCCTATGTCGTTTATCGCGTGATCCTGGGGATCGTCCTGCTCGCGATCGCCTATACCTGACGCCGGATCATCAAGCGCAGCCCCACCTGCTCGCGGCAAACGGGCGAAAGAAAACCACCTAACCGCGATGCAGGAGAGCCGCAGCCAAAAGCCCGACCTGCGGCCACCTCAAAGACGAAACAGACGCCCCAAGGTCAGCCTTTCAGATTTTTCGCGGATTCCTTGATGGCATCGTATTGCCCCGACGGACGGAACCGCCAGAGATAATCCGGCAAGACCGCCTCCATCGACGTTGGATCAATGCCCAGATCGGCAAAACCCTTGGCGTCCTCCGAGACCACGTTGTCACGCGCCAGGTTTTTGACCTGATCCCGCGTGATCTGGGCCGGGATCAGGCCCAGCGACAGCGTGTTGAGCGTATCAAAGCCGAACCCCATCAGGCCCGCCGCCCAAAACGGAATGTTGACCACAGCCCGTTTGCGACGGACCACGTCGAGCATCAGGCGCATCAACTCACGGAAGGTTTTCACGTCCGGCCCGCCCAGCTCGTATATACCGGGCTTGGCCGTTCCCAGAACTGCCTTGACCGCCGCCTGCGCGACATCATCGACATAGACGGGCTGAAATTTCGTCTCCGCGCCGACGACCGGAAGGACCGGCCCCATCCGCGTCATACCCGCGAAGCGATTGAAGAACTGGTCTTCCGGCCCAAAGACGATCGAGGGACGCAGGATCACCGCCTCCGGCATATGGCGCAGCACGCCGTCTTCGCCCGCCGCCTTGGTTTTGGAATATATACTGGCCGCGTCGGCATCGGCGCCGATGGCAGAGATCTGAACCATCCGCTCAATTCCCTGCTCCGCCGCGATCCGCGCGATCCGTTCCGCCCCTTCTGCCTGGACACTGCCAAAGGTGTTCTTACCGGTCTCCGCCAGGATACCCACGCAATTGACCACCGCATCCGCGCCCTGCATCACCGATGCGACCGAGGCGTCGTCGCGAATGTTGCACAGGACCGGCTCAACCTGGCCCACAACGCCATAAGGCTTGACGAAGATCGCCTCGTTCGGGCGACGGACGGCGACGCGCACGCGCCATCCCTCTTTGGCCATGCGACGTGCGATATATCGCCCGATAAAGCCCGAACCGCCATAGATCGTGACCAGTTTCGACATGGGCAAGGCTCCCGATAGGCTGAAGTCAGTGGTGGATGTAGCTGGCACCCCCCTCGTAAACAAGGCGCAAAAACGCCGCGACAAAATCAGTTCACAGAATCAGCACCGACGCCATTGACTCCCTTTGCCCCGCCCCTTAAACGCACGGCTCACGACATCGTGCCCAGATGGCGGAATTGGTAGACGCGCTAGCTTCAGGTGCTAGTGTCCGTATGGACGTGGAGGTTCGAGTCCTCTTCTGGGCACCAAACCCCCCCTAGATTTGACCGAATTGCCTGTCCCGCCATTGTCGCGGACTGCTGCCGTATTGTCGACGAAATCGGGCTGAAAAGTGGCTGGCGGTCTGGAACCCGCAGGCCAATGCGACATAGTCAATCTGCCATCGAGGTCGGGAGATCAGAAGGTGGGCCGCGGTATCCAGGCGAACGCCCCATATGCGGGCTGCCACGGTTTCGGCCTCCTCGGCAAAGGCCATCTGCAGATGACGCAGCGAACATCCCAGGCGAAGGGCAAGGCTGACGGGTGTCAGATCCGGATCGCAGGCTTCTGCGCGAATAATAGCGAGGGCGCGAGCGCGGGTGATCTCGCGTAGTGAGCCGGGCGCGGCCGCTCCTCGTGCCGCCAGATCCGCCAGAGCAAAGCGTAACACCGTCTCACTCAGCATGCCGTGCTGGTCGGCGAGGTCCCGCAATCCACCCTGCATTGCCCGAACCGCCTGAACCGCAAGCGCGCCGATGGCCGTACCATCATCCACGCCTTGTGCACTGATCCGGCTCAGATCGCCGCCGAGCCGCGCGAGATAAGCGCGCGGCAGGCGCAGCACGAATTGCTCGAACGGGCCGGCAAAGTGCAACGCGTAAGGCCGCGCCCCGTCAAAGAGCGCCAGCCGGCCCGGGGTCAGCCTGACCTTGCGCCCGTCCTGCTCGGCCTCGCACGAGCCCGCGACCTGAAGATTTGCAAAGACATGATCCAACCCGTCCCGCCGCGCCATCTGCGGCGTGCGCACAACATCCTGCCGACCAGCCCGAACGCGGGCGACGAAGACCCCCTCACCGGCGACACCTTCTATACAATCCTGTTTGCTGAGCCTTGTGTTGCGCAGATCGAGTGTCAGAAACTGGTCGCGCACCACGTCGCTCCAGACAGATGCCCAGGCCCGTGGATGGGTTTCGCCCAGATCAAACCGAAAGGCGGAAGATGCCATAGGGATGCGCGTAGAGAACAGAAATCATGCGCCTGACGGTAACATTGGTGCCGGATTCGAGTCCAATCTGGTGTCCATCGAAGGAGATAAGGGAGGTTTCGACATGGATGCGATCGTCAAACGGTTTCAGACCGGCAAGCTCGACATGGAAGGGTTCGAGCCGTTTCACTACGAAGAGCCCGATACCGGCGCGCAGGCCTTCGGAGAGATCACGACCGTCCGGATGGAGGGTTCCTCCGGTCAGGTGCTTGCCGTCGGGCTTTGGCGTGTCGCCGAGGATACGACAAGCCCCGTCTACAGCTCGCAATTGGGCGATGAGACCTTTGTGGTGCTCGAAGGATCGGTGGATATCGAAGATCTGGACACCGGTCAGACGCACAGCTTTGGCGTGGGCGATATCGTAAGCTGGTCCAAGGGCATGCGCACCCGCTGGACCATCCATGCGCCGTTCAAGAAATTTGTCGTCGTCGCCGGAACATAGCGCACCCGCCACGCGCCCCCGTTGAGTTTATCGGTCAAAGACCGTATCTCGAGCCGATCAAGGCAAAGGATCGGCGCGTGGCGAACCATCTTTATAAGAACGACCTGCCCGATGGGCTCGACCTAGGGCCCGTTGTGGCGATTGATTGCGAGACGATGGGTCTGAACCCGCATCGCGACAGGCTCTGCGTGATTCAGATGTCCGGGGGCGACGGTGATGCGCATATCGTGCAGGTCGCCATCGGCCAGACCGAGGCGCCGAACCTGTGTGCGATGCTGGCCAATCCCGATGTGCTCAAGCTGTTTCACTTTGGCCGGTTCGATATCGCCGCCATGCTGAACGCATTTGGCGTGCTGACGGCGCCGGTCTATTGCACCAAGATCGCAAGCCGGCTGGTGCGCACCTATACCGACCGGCACGGGCTCAAGAACCTCACGCAAGAGCTTTTGGGCCTCGATATCTCGAAGCAACAGCAGATGAGCGATTGGGGTGCTGCAGAATTGACCGAGGCGCAGCTGGACTATGCCGCATCGGATGTTCTGCATCTGCACGCCCTGCGCGATGAATTGAACCAACGGCTGGCGCGCGAGGGCCGGACGGAGATGGCACAGGCCTGTTTCGATTTCCTGCCCATGCGTGCGAAACTCGACCTCGCGGGCTGGCCTGAAACCGATATCTTCGCCCATTCATGAGCGGTTATCAGGATACCGCCCGCCGGGTGATCGAAACGGAGGCGGCCGCGTTGAACACGCTGGGCGGCGCGCTTGACGACCGTTTCGATGCCGCCGTTGCGCGCCTTCTGGACACAAAGGGCCGCGTGATCGTCACCGGCATCGGAAAGTCCGGCCACATCGCCCGCAAGATCGCGGCGACCCTGGCCAGCACCGGCACGCCCGCGCATTTCGTGCATCCGGCAGAAGCGAGCCACGGCGATCTGGGTATGATCACCAGCGCCGATACGGTTCTTGCAATCTCCAATTCAGGCGAGGCGCCCGAGTTGGCGAACCTTCTGATCTTTGCGCGCCGCTTCGATATCCCGCTGATCGGCATGACCAGCCGGATGGAGAGCACGCTGGCCCGTCAATCCGACATCGTGCTGCCCCTGCCTCAATTGTCCGAGGCTTGCGGCACCGGCGTTGTGCCCACCTGTTCGACCACGATGACGCTGGCGCTTGGCGATGCACTGGCCGTCGCTTTGATGGAGCATCGCCATTTCACAGCCGAGCATTTCCGGGAATTCCATCCCGGCGGCAAGCTGGGCGCACAGCTCAGCCGGGTGCGGGACCTGATGCACGGGGCCGACGAGTTGCCGCTGGCCCCGCTGGGCACAAGCATGAGCGATGCGCTTCTCACCATGAGCGAGAAGGGCTTTGGCGTTGTCGGCGTCACCGATGCCAGCGGCGCGCTGGAGGGGATCATCACCGACGGCGACCTGCGCCGCCACATGACCGGCCTGTTGGACCGCACCGTCGAAGAGGTCATGACCCGTGATCCCCGGACCGTCGAGTCCGAGGCTCTGGCAGAAAAGGCTGTGGGGCTGATGACCATGCCCAAACCACGCATCACCTGTCTCTTCGTGGTCGATGCGGCCGATGCGCCTCCGGTGGGTTTGATCCATATCCACGACTGCCTTCGCGTCGGATTGGGCTGATCGGGGGCGGGATGGACGGCTATTCCCGCATTGTCGCCATTTTCAAGGTGGTGCTGCCTCTTGCAGCGCTCGCCATCCTCTCGACGCTTTTCCTGCTGTCGCGTGGGGCGGACGAGGATGCGATCATCCCATTCTCCGAAGCCGATATCGAGAACCGGCTGCGCGATCAGCAGATCACCGCACCGTTCTTTTCCGGCGTCACCCCGAACGGGGAGGAGGTCATGGTCACGGCAGAACGCGCACGGCCCGGTGTCGGTGGAAGCCTGCCCGGCGCAGAGAACCTGTCGGGCCGCATCAGACTGTCGAACGGGGCCGACATCACGCTGACAGCCACGGAGGGGACGATAGACCCTGCGGAAGACCGCGTGACCTTTGATGGCGCGGTGCGAATCGTCACCTCGACGGGTTTCGAGATTACGACCGACACCCTACATAGCGCCTTAGACAAGATTGATGCCGCCACTCCCGGGCCCGTTTTTGGAACCGGCCCGATGGGAAGATTTGACGCAGGGCAAATGCGGATTACGGCAAAAAGCGAAACTGAAAACGTCCATTTGCTTTTTCAAAACGGCGTGAAGCTGATATACGACCCGAAACTGCAAGAAAGATAACCTGTGAATTACATGCGTGCATTGTTTTTGGGCCTTCTCTGCCTGACGCTCACAGCGGTTTCATCATTCGCACAAAACGCTCAGGTCTCTTTCGGATCGCTCCGCGCGGATCCAAGCCTGCCGGTGGAGGTGACCGCGGACACGCTGGACGTGGATCAAAGCACCGGACAGGCCGTGTTTTCCGGGAACGTGCTGATTGGGCAGGGAGAGATGCGTCTTGCCGCGCAACGCGTGCTTGTCATCTATACCGAAGGCGGTCGTGGGATCGAACGGATGGAGGCAACAGGCGGCGTGACGCTGGTCAGCGGGCCGGATGCCGCCGAAGCGGAACGCGCCGACTACACCATAGACAGCGGTGTCATCGTCATGACCGGCAATGTCCTGCTGACCCAGGGGCCAAGCGCGCTGGCAGCCGACCGCATGACCGTTAACTTAACATCAGGCACCGCGCAGATGGTGGGCCGCGTCAAAACGATCCTGCAGACAGGTGATTGAAGGACATGACGACACCCAGCTTACATGTGACCGAAGGCCAGGGCGGCCTGCGCATGGAAAAGCTGCGCAAGTCGTTCCGAAAGAAGATGGTGATCCGGGATGTCACCATGAAACTGGACCGCGGCGAAGTCGTGGCCCTGCTGGGTCCCAACGGATCGGGGAAGACAACGACCTTTTACGCGATTGCGGGGCTCGTTTTTCCTGAAGCCGGCAGCGTCACCATTGATGGGCATACCGTCACCACTTTGCCGATGTATCGCCGCGCCCGTCTGGGCATCGGCTATCTTCCGCAAGAGATGTCGATTTTTCGCGGCCTGAGCGTCGAGGACAATATCTCGGCCATCCTGGATGTCGCCCTGGACGATCGTCACAAAAGGCGCGAGCGGCTGGAAGAGCTTTTGTCCGATTTCTCCATCGAGCATTTGCGCCGTGCGCCAGCGCTGGCCCTTTCTGGCGGGGAACGTCGGCGCGTGGAAATCGCGCGATGCCTGGCTGCTGATCCAAAGTATCTGCTCCTGGACGAGCCCTTTGCCGGCGTCGATCCGATCTCCGTCAATGATATCCGGCATCTGGTCGGGGATCTGAAGAAACGGGGTATCGGCGTTCTGATCACAGACCACAATGTGCGTGAGACGCTTGAAATCGTAGACCGCGCCTACATCCTGCATGATGGTCAGGTTCTGATGTCCGGCACCCCGCAAGAGGTTGTCGAGAACGAAAATGTCCGGCGCGTTTATCTGGGTGAAAACTTTCGCATCAGTTAACGCCGGGTGCGTAAAACGCGTGAAATCCCGCGCATTATCCAAACGCGCAAGACCCGCTTTTCATTGACAGAGAGGGCACCTGTCGGCTCCAATATCACTATGGCGACCATGCTGCCCCTTGCATCTGAACTCAGCGACCTTTTGTTGGAAGGACGGGGTCAGATGCAAACCTGCAGCAGGCCCATGACAGTCACCCAACACTAGCTCCAAGCCCGGACAGAACACGGGCAACGGACGGGTGATCAATGCGAAGGAGATCACATGCGCTACCAAATCAGTGGAAAACAGATTGATATCGGCGAAGCTCTGCAGACTCACGTCAAGACAGAGCTTGGGTCGGTGGTTCAGAAATATGCCGAGCGACCAACTGACGCCAATATTGTATTTTCCCGATCCGCGCATGAATATGTCTGCGAGGCAACGGTACACCTTTCGACAGGCCTGACCGCGCAGGCAAAGGCGCATGCCACTGAAATCTATGCCGCATTTGACGGCTGTTCAGACAAGATGGAAAAGCAGCTGCGGCGCTACAAACGCCGGCTCAAGGACCATCACCGCGAGCGCGCGGAACCTGTTGAACTTTTCGGAGCGTCCTCGTATATCCTCGCCGCTGAAGATGTGGCCGAGGATGCCGAGCCAGACACGCTCCAACCTATGATCGTCGCCGAGATGGAAACGCAGATACAGTCGTTGTCTGTGGGCGAGGCGGTGATGCAGATGGAGCTGGCAGGCGCCCCGGTCCTGGTGTTTAGAAACGAAGGCAAAGACGGGTTAAACGTGGTTTACCGCCGCGACGACGGCAATATCGGCTGGATCGACCCGTAAAGAGCAATAGGAAAGCGGTGCCCGCCCCAGCGGGCGCCGATATGGAGCATTCTCGTATGAACCTGTCCGATATCCTCAAACCTGAGGCCGTCAAGGTATTGTCCGCGGTGTCGAGCAAGAAGCGGCTGTTTCAGGATATCGGCGAGCTGGTCGAGAGTGCATATAGTCTCAGCGCGTCTGCAACGGTGGACGCACTTCTTGACCGGGAAAGCCTGGGGCCAACCGGTGTCGGCCACGGCGTGGCGCTGCCCCATTCCCGCATCGCGGCGACATCTGACGTGATCGGCGCCTTCGTTCTTCTCGAACGGCCCATCGACTTTGGCGCAGTCGATCGTCAGCCGATCGATATCGCCTTTGCCCTTTTCGCCCCCGAGGATGCCGGCGTCGATCACCTCAAGGCATTGGCGCTTGTGTCGCGCACACTGCGCGATTCCAAGCTGTGTTCGAAGTTGAGGGCGAATAGAGATCCCGCCACGCTTTATGCCATTCTGACCGAAGGTCAGTCCGTACAGGCCGCCTAACCACCCTGGCGCCAGGCTCCGAACCCGAGCATCATGTAATCGCGCTGATAGACATCGCTGACCAGCGCTTCGATCTCGTCAGTGTAAACCGCGTCCAGCGTGAATGGCGTCTCTTCCTCCGACGCTCCAAGGTCGGGCTGGATATGGCATCCCACATCGGCAGCCACAATCTGCAGCCCCGTACCAAGCGTTTCTTCCCGCAAGACGAAGTCGGGGGCGACGAAATCGCCAAACCCCTGTAACGCCTGGGATTGGGTGCACCAGGTCGCGTCGACCCGCATGGCCGTCTGACCCGCCAGATTGGCCTTCAAAAACATGACAAAAGCCGTAAAAGCCGCGCGATGGGCATCAAGCGTCCAGTCCGGGCCCGGCTCTTTTTCGGGGATCGGTAATTTGTAACGCCGCCGCAGGGTCCGCCGGATCTGCGCATAACTGCCCGGCCCGGTAGACAGGATTCTGCGGCAAAACGCGCGATGCACGCGCGTCACCGGGTGGGCCAGCACCGTAAAGCTGCGATGCCCGACATGCCGGCGCTTCCACTGCCGCAGATCCTTCTGGTTCAGTTTGGTGATCAAGTTGCCTTCGTCCACCTGATCCAGCGCCGCCAGCCAGGCCCTGACCTGCGCCTCGGGTCCGCCCCTCACAGGGAGGTAGATCAGCGGCGTGCGCGCCGCCGCGACATAAGACGGCACCGCCGGACCATGGCGGGGTTCGAAATTCGGCGTGCGGGATATATTGAAGACATCAAGGCGCGCCAGCGCCGCCGCCATCTCCTCGGGGTTTTCGACTTTGGTTTCGACCGGCGCCGGGTTTTGCCGCTTAAGCGTTTTATCAAGCGCATCAAGCGTTTCATCCACGCCCAGCCAGCGCGCAAGTCCGTTCATCACCTCGACGCTCTGCAGATCTTCGTAGGGAACGTAGAATGCCGTCTGTCCACTAACTTGCAGACGGTTCAGCAGACGAACCTGGAAATCCCGCAACGTCTGCACATGCTCGGCAAACTCGTCACCGTCAAAGGAAACCTTTGCGGCTTTCCGGGCTTTCACATTGGTCAGTTTCCATTGGCCCGTCGCTTGCGCGATCTTCCATGACACATAGCTGTCCAGCGGATTACGCGTTAGGATGATCTTGGCGCAGCGTGGATCATCCAGCATCCGATCAAGGATGCGGGGGTCGTGATCGTGAAAATACCGGAAACCGGCCAGAACGCCCGGCTCCGCCTTGATCCGGGTCAGCAGCCGTTGGGGATCGTGATCCCGTTCAGCCTGGCTGACCCCGAGGATCATTTCTTGCCCCGGATAGCCCATCAAATGCGGGTTGAACGCCTCTCCCAGGCAGCGCAGCCCAACGAATGCATTTAAATTGGTCTCAAGAAAATTGGACCCGGTCCGCATCTCGGCAAACACAACGAAATAGTCAAAGTCGGGCATGGTGTCTTATTTGACCAAATAGGGCTTCTGCTTCGGCTGTTCCTGATGCAGCGGAGCGGTGTCCACGGGAAAATCTCCCATCAGATAGGGGTGCATGCCCTGATTCTTCAGATTTTGCAAAAATTGGCCAAATCCGCTGAGATCCACCATTTTCGGAGCTTCGGCCAGGCGTCTGTTCTGCACCACCCCGATTTCGTCCAGAATGTTCTGAAGCGGCTCCATCGGCGCCTCGACGAATTCCGCCATCGTCCAGATGCGGATCCGTGCCTTGGTGCCCGGCCCGCGTAACACCGACAGATGCTTGTTCTCGATTCTCTGCAGATCCGCGGCCTGCGCCCTCAACTCGGCAAAATTATTGCTCGCCCGAAACAGGGGAACCGCCCATGCACCCGTGATCACCGAAATCTGCGCGTTGGGATCGCGGGCCATCATCCATGCGGGTTTTTGATTGTCCGTCGGACCGTATTGAAAGCACTGGCGTTCCCCGCGGGTGTTCCAGATCAGGTTGGTCAGGAACGCCTTGGGGTCATAATCCCTGCTGGCGGCACTGTCGCTGAGGCACCCGTTGATCATGGTTTGCCCGCCCGCGAACATCACGCGATCCGGATCGAAAATATGGCTATGCACCCGTGTCCCCGTGGCTTTCGCCAACCACGGTTCAAAGTCCTCGAAAAGCTCCGTGAAGCCCTGAAAAACCGAATAAGGACCGCATGTCACTCCGTTTTCCCAATCGAGGTTGGGGAACCGGCTTTGCATGTAAAGACCCGGCCGTCCGCGCGTTCGCCGCTCCACCGCTTTGGCAAAGATGCGGTCGATCTTGCCCGGGTTGGGCTCCGTCCGTTTCAACTCTGTTGCGTTCTCCGTCAGGAATGCGCGGTAGAGGCGATCGGCATGAGGCCAGATCTTGCGCGCCACGAAGCAATCCGACCGACGCAGCAGCTGCAGATGGTCATCATAGAAGATATGCGGTTTACCCTGAAAATCGAACTTCGAGAGCGTGAGCGACCGGCTTTCGATGTTGGTCGAATAAATGCGCACGAGGGACTGGAAATAGCTTTCGTCCGGGATCCAGACCTTGCGAAAGTATCCGTCGTATGTTTCCCGGTGCGGATCCTCGAGGATCGACAAAAGCGTCTGGCGCGTCAAACACCACCATTGGCTGCCCATATGGGGCACAAGACCCTGCGGCAGGCGACGCTTGAGCCCAAGGCGCCGTTGCAGCCGCACATAGATGTCAAAGAGTTTGCGCTGCCGCTTCCAGGAAAACGGGAAGCGCAGTGTGAACCGTTCCTCATCCAGGCCGCCGACCGTCCAGGGCACATCGGCGGTCGTGGCGCTTTCGATGAAGTCGGTTTGCGGGCGGGCTGCGAGGTAATCCACCATGTCCTGCACCGGCCGAAGCGGCAGACAGGAGCCGGAGGAGAGATAGACGTGATTGACCGCGCCGAATTGCTGAAGCAGTTGATGAGCCGCCTGCTGAGAGGCCGCGACGATCCCCCAGGTGCCCCATTCACAGCGATAGCGCTTTGAGAATGTGATCAGCGGGTCATTGGACAGCTTTTTGCGAAACGCCTGAAAGACATCGCGGCGCACCTTCGCATCGACATGCAACACAACCGGGCACCCATTGGCCGTCCAATGGCGCGCGACCTGCTCTGCCCGGGGCAGCGCGGTATGAACCAGCATCACGATCCCGACGGTCATGCCCAGTTCCCCTTGGACATAAGCCCCAGGATCTCAAGTTGACGCCAGTTGATGTATTTCTCTGACCACTTGCACCACAATTCCGGGTCATCGCGAAGGGTCTCTGCATAGGCCTTGTATTCGACCGAGGCGGAGTAGTGCTGCTTCCGGTTCAACTCCTCACTTGCCTTGGCATTGAAGGTGTCCAGAAACTTTGTGTGCAGCAGGATGCCTGACGCCTTCTCGCCCCCCCATTCGTCGTAGACGAGGTTCAGACCACGCGGCAACAGCATGTGGGTTGAGCTGACGTAAGCGTAACGCCGGTCCCATTTCACCAGCGGGATCTTGTTCAGCGCGGGTGCCAGTTGGGGTTTGTCGTAAAAGAAGACACGGCTGCGCGGCCCGCCCTGAATCCACAGATTGCCGTACCGCTTGTTACGCCGCATCGTGTAATTGCCACTGTCGAACCAGGAGGCGATCTCCATCGGATCCTGGCCCTCGCGATAGGGCTGCTCGTCCAGACGCCCTTTGGGATACATGTCGAGCAGCATGGCACTGAAGGACTTGATGGAAGAGGCGTCGAGCCAGTCGGTCAGCGCCCGCAATGGGCGTGTGTCGCAAAACGGGTAGATGAAGAATTCATCCGGGTCCACGGTCAGCGACCAGTGTCCGTGCGCGTGGCGCATCTGCAGCCAATTCAACCAATCCACGCCGAAGCGGGCACGCTTGTATCCGGATTTGGTATGCCAGACCGACACGTCCGGCTGCGACTTGAGATAGTCCAGACCGCCATCGGTGCTGTCATTGTCCACGATCAGGAAATGATTAACGCCGAGGTCGCGATAGTATTTCAGGAAGTAAGGCAGGCGTACCCGTTCGTTACGCATGGTCGAGAATAGCAGGATATCGCCGCTTTGGATGCCATCGGTCCGGTCGGCAATCGGCATCAATTCGCGCCGCTTACGGATCGCACGGATGCGCCAGCGTTTACGTTGAAGCCTGAGGCGATAGGACTGCCAAACGCCCAAAAACCTTGCCCTTTTTTACCTCGGTGTTCCTGCTTTGCTATGCGCTTATCAGGTCAACGTTAACACGGTGTTGAAGTGCTTGTCCCAACTCGGCGGCTGAAACCTCGCGCGCCACTCAATGCTGTCCTGTTCTTTTGGCGCCCCCATCAAGCGCTGTATTTCGTTTCTCCATAGATAACGGTCTGTTTCTTTTACGTAAACGGGAATATCGCCCATTGTTTCCCGGTAGATAGGTAATTCAAGGCAGACGGGTCGGGTCCCCACTGCAAGTGCCTCCAAAGGCGGCAAACCGTAGCCTTCGGCAAGGCTGGGGCAAAGCAAAGCTCTGGCGCCCGCGACCAGACTGTGAACGGCGCCGTCGGGCAGGTCGGACAATTCGGTCACCCGGGTCGCCGGTCCAAGCGCATCAAGTCGGCGAAAAACAGCTTCATTCTGCCATCCCCGCGCGCCGCACACAAAAAGCCTCGGCGCGTCCTCGCCGAGATCGTCCCAAACGTCGAGCAAAAGGTCATGCCCTTTGCGTGGCTCGATCGTGCCCACGGTCACGAAATAGGGATCGGAAAGGTCCAGCGCCGCTGGAACCGCACCGGGATCAAGGCGCGGTACATCAATGCCCAACGGAACGACCGCGCTGTCCGGGACATCTCCCCAAGCGCTCATATGCGCCTCAGCCCGGTCCCGGCTGTGCTCGGAGTTATAGAGGATCAGGTCAGCACAGCGCCGGACGCGCTGCAGCTTGGCGCGAAAGGCGTCTGGTACTCCGGGGCGCTGAAACTGCGGGAAATCCAGTGGGATCGCATCATGCAATAGGACCGCTATGCGGCCACCGCATTCCTGGACGGCACCCAGCATGCGCTCTGTCAGGTTGCTGTGCCCGACATTGAGATAGGCAAAGCCATCCGGCAGATGCCGCGCGAGCATCGCCCGCAAACGCCCCGGCACCGCCCGCGCGCAGGCAAAACGGCGCAGATCGGCCTCGGCCCGGCGGCCCAGGCCAAGAAGCTCAATCAGATCGGGAGGGCCCCATGCGGCGTCTCCGGTCAGCCGCTCAGCAAGAGCTTTCGCGCCATCTGGTCCGACGAGGACATAGCCCAGCCGCGTCCGTGCTATCAGGTAAAGAGGGACCGGGTCTTTTTGCAGGTGAACCAGATAGGCCAACTCAACACGATCGACCCCGGTCAATACCCGGCCCACCCGTCGGATCAGCCGCGTCAGATCCAGCAGACGGGCCTTGGGTCTATTTGTCGTAATGGCCAGCTTGGTGCCATCTCCATGCATCTTCGATCATGGTATGCAGCGTAGAGCGCGTTGGTGTCCAGCCCAGCTCTTCGACCGCGCGCACAGAACCCGAAACCAGCTTCGTGCAATCGCCCGGACGCCGGGGCCCTTCGACATACGGAACGTCGCGATTCGTGACCGCCCGGGAATGGTCGATCACCTCGCGCACCGAAAAGCCGCTTCCCGTGCCCAGATTGAACACCCGGCTCCCCTTTCCCTCTTCCAGCCATTTCAGGCCAAGAACATGCGCGTCAACCAGATCGCAGACATGAACGTAGTCGCGGATACAGGTGCCGTCAGGCGTCTCGTAATCTGTCCCGAACACTGTCAGGGCATCCCGCTTTCCCTCGATCGCATCCAGCATCAGTGGAATCAGATGCGTTTCCGGCCGATGGAACTCGCCCACCTCGGCCTCCGGATCGGCACCGGCCACGTTGAAATACCGAAAGATCACATGGCGCAGGCCATAGGCTGCTTCGAAATCCTTCAATATGTCTTCGATCGCCTTCTTCGAGGCGCCGTAAGCATTCAAAGGCTCCTGATTCGTCTCTTCATCCAGCACGACATTGTCGTGCTCGCCATAGGTCGCGCAGGTCGAAGAGAACACGAAATCAAGGCAGCCCGCTGCGACCGCCGCTTCGATCAGGCTCAAAGAGCCTGTGACGTTGTTGTGCCAGTACTTGCCTGGCTCCTTCATCGCTTCGCCCACCTGGCTGAGCGCCGCGAAATGCATCACCGCAATCGGCTTATATTCCGCGAACGCCGCATCGAGCGTGGCGCGATCAGTGAGGTCGCCCTGCACGAACGGGCCGAACTTTACGGCATCCTGCCATCCGGTGATGAGATTGTCATAGGTGACGGGCACGTAGCCCGCCGCTTTCAAGGCCTTGCAGGCGTGCGAGCCGATATAGCCCGCGCCACCTGTCACGAGAACATGCGTCACGTTGTACCGTTATTCTATTGTGCTGCTTTGTCGATTTGGACGATTTCGCTGAGATACCGCGACAAGTCTTCCCGCAGATCATCCCGCGCCAGGCCAAAGGCCACAGTGGCTTGCAGGAACCCTGCCTTGGAACCGCAGTCAAAACGCTGGCCCCGGAAGCGATATCCGTAAACGCCGCCATCTTCCTTGCCGATTTCCTCGGCGATGGCATCGGTCAACTGGATTTCATTGCCAGCGCCGGTCTTCTTTTTATTCAGGTTGCGCAGAACCGCAGGTGTCAGGATATACCGTCCGATCACCGCGAGGTTGGAGGGCGCGTCTTCCGCTTTCGGCTTCTCGACCATGCCTTTGACCGACACGATGGATCCCATGTCCTCTTGAACATCGAGGATACCGTAGGACGAGGTCTTCTCCGGCGGCACTTCCATGGCTGCAACCATGCTGGCACCGGTTTCTTCGTAAGCTTCCACCATCTGTTCGAGACAAGGCTTTTCAGCCGCGATCACGTCATCGGGCAGGATCACCGCGAAAGGTTCGTTCGCGATCAGCCGACGTGCGCACCACACCGCGTGGCCCAGGCCCAGCGCCTTGTGCTGCCGGATATAGGCAATTGCGCCGCTGTCCATATTGGTGTCTTGCAGCGTTTCGAGCAGATCCGTTTTCCCCTTACGCTCAAGCTCCTGCTCAAGGATGGGGGAATGGTCGAAATAGTCTTCCAGCGCGCTCTTGCCGCGTGAGGTGACAAAGATGAACTCCTTGATCCCGGCAGCACGCGCCTCGTCGATGGCGTACTGAACAAGCGGCCGGTCGACCAGGGTCATGATCTCTTTCGGGACAGACTTCGTAGCGGGCAGGAACCGTGTTCCCATCCCAGCAACCGGAAAAATGGCTTTGGTAAGCTTTTTACGCATGTTCAACCTCAATCAAATATCGCTGACAGCCGTCAGCATTCAAATTCACCCTATACACACACGGTTCCCGGATTGCATGTACTCACACAGATATTTCTATGTGAAGTGCGCGCATGCGCAGCGGAATCGCGCCAATAAGTGCTCAATAATTACGCAGTTCCGCGCATAGTGCAATAACGCCTCTTTTCGCGACGGACGCGTCTTGTGAACGATGTTAAGCGAAACAGCGGATCGTTTCGCAAACTCCTCCCGAATGTTCCCCCGGTTTGGCACCAATATCCGTCGCTTTCGAAAACAACGTGATGAAACAAGGCGGTCGGCGAAAAGAGAAACAGCGTTGTGATCCGTCCCGCCTGAACATGGGCCTTGGCCTCGGCGCGAAGGCGTGCGGCAGACCAGGATCGCCCTGCCAGCACAACATGCTGTCGTTTCGTGTTAGAAGGGAAAGGCTGAAACGCGGTCGCCGATCGGGGCAGGGCAGGCATCGCTATGGGCGGTCTCGTCAGACCTTCGGCATGTCCGGCGTCGAGGCTGCGCATCAATCTGCCGACATCGCGGGGTTCCAAAGCGCCTGTCACCATATGCCGAAGCGCGCGCGCCCGTTCACGCCGGCGAATCGCTATCCAGATCTCGGAGCGCATGTCCTCGGGACAATGCTTGTTCAAAAACACAGCCCAGCTTGCCCCGATCTGATGCAGATCCTTCGGCACCCTTGATCGGGTGCGTATCGCGTTTTCCTGAAACCCGTGATGCACCTCGGCCAGAGGCGCGATGGCGGTCTGCAAGCGGCGCGCGGCAAGGCGGAGGTTCAGATCGGTCTCGTCATGGAAATAGTGAAAGTTAGGATCGAAACCGCCCATCTCAGCCAGAATCGACCGGCGGATGGCCATGTTGGTGCCTTCCGTCTTCACGGCCTGACCGGGTTGCGCGGTCAGGATCGTGGCGCGATGCGAATCGACATCAAGCGATGCGGTCTCTCCTGTGTGGTCGACCGACTGTGCCTGCCATTGCCAGGAAATGCCGTTTCGGCCGCGCACAAAACCACCGACCGCGCTGACGTCAGGGTCTGAAAACGGGCCAATCAGGTAAGTGAGCCACGCAGGCTCCGGCACCGCGTCGTCATCTATGAAAGCGACGATCTCGCCGGCGGCCTCCGCCACGCCCATGTTGCGCGCCTGGGATATGTTGGCCTCGTCGAACACAACCAGTTTGAGATCATCCGCAATCGGCAGACGTCTGACCGCACGAAGCCCTTCGGTACAGGCAACCACGATGATTTCGAACGGCGCGTAAAGAAGCTGAGAAATACCCGTCAGACACCGTGTCAGCGCTTTAGGCCGGCCACGGCTGACCACGACCACGCTGACCGGAGGGGACGTCATTCCAATCCCATTGCCTGCATCATGGCCTCGATCTTGGGGATGTCTTCGGGGTTGTTCAACTCCCAGAACTGCCGGCCCCGTGCCTCAACCTCCACACAGAGGATGCTGCGCCCGCTTTCCATGAACCGCAGTTGCTCAAGCCCTTCGAGTGTTTCCAGCGGGCCAACGTCCCAGCCGGGATAGGCAGCCAGCGCGTCCGCGCGAAAGGCGTAAACACCGACATGGTGAAAGACCGGCGTGGGGGCGGTGTCGGCATAGGTCTCTGTGGTGAAGGGAATAACCTCCTTCGAGAAATAAAGTGCCCTGTTGGACTGATCGAAGACAGCGGTGGTGCCGCCGACGCGGCCCGCCTTTCGATCCGCCAGAAATCCGGCCAATGCCGCCCCATCGCAGCGCAGAACCGGCGTCGCGGCGCCGGCTTCCGGGGCATTCACCAGTCCCGTCACCAGATCTTCGATAAACCAGTGGGGCGTAAGCGGCGCATCGCCCTGCAGATTGACGACGATGTCAAACCCGCCGCCGAGCACCTGGTGTGCTTCGGCACATCGTTCCGTGCCGTTGGCACAGGTGGGGGAGGTCATGACAACCTCCGCCCCGAAGGCTTGGCATGCGTCCTGGATACGCTGATCGTCTGTCGCCACCACGACCCGGTCCACGCCGCTGACGGCCTGTGCCGCGCGCCAGGAGCGCTCAATCAGGCTGACCTTTTGCCCCTTCGCACCGGTCAATTCCGCAAGCGGCTTTCCGGGGTAGCGGGAGGAGGCAAAACGGGCCGGGATGACGATAAGGACGGACATCAGGCGGGCTTAAGCTCCACACCCGGCGCATAGGCGATGAAGAAGGGGTTGGCATATCCTTCTTTGCCGTAGGTCAGTGGCGTCTGATCGTCAAAGCGGACAACCTGCCCGCCCGCACCCGCCAGCACCGCGTGACCTGCGGCCGTGTCCCATTCCATCGTGCGGCCCAGACGCGGATAGAGATCCGCCTCTCCGGTCGCAACAAGACAGAACTTCAGCGAGGACCCTGCGCTGGTCATGTCTTTCACACTATATTTGCCGATATAGTCATCAGTTGCCTGATCGCGGTGAGATTTGCTGGCCACGACCATCAATCCCGCATTGTCGGGCTGTGAGACGGTGACCTTGCTGGCCTCTCCCATCTCTTCGGGGTTGAAGGGACCTTTTTCTTCGACCGTGCTGCCATCGGCGAGGGTCAGAAACATCCGCCCCTTGGCCGGCGCGTAAACAACTCCGCGCGTCGGCACGCCGTTTTCGACAAGCGCGATGTTCACCGTGAAGTCCCCGCGCCGATGAATAAACTCCTTGGTGCCGTCCAGAGGGTCGACGATCAGGAATGTATCGCCTGTTTCCTTGTGCGAGGCGGACTGCTCTTCGGTCACGAGCATCACGTCGGGAAACGCGGCTTTCAGCCCATCCGAGATCAAAGCATCCGCAGCCTCGTCCGCGGCGGTGACCGGACTATCATCCGACTTGACCTTCACATCGAAATCATCGGCCTCGTAAATCTCCATGATCTTGTCGCCTGCCTCAAGCGCGAGGCGTCGTATCACGGGAATAAGTGCCTCATAGGTCATCCGGTCAATCTCCATTTCTTTCAGTTCATTGAAATATCGGGCAAAGCCGCTTATGCTGCGCAACTAACGGAACCGCAAGAATTCCGTGTCACAATTGGCAGCGTCACAGGGTCACGAGGGTCATGTTCGATTCCAGAAGACGGCAATCCGGCTTCGGTGCCGCGGTCAATATATTCGAGCTCGTATATCATTCCATCGTTCGCAACGTTCGGAAATCTCACAGCAATGCATTCATGGCTGTGCTCACCAACATGCTGCAGATCGTCATCTTCGTACTGGCCTTCTACATCATGTTCACCGTTCTGGGCCTGCGCAGCGCGGCGATCCGGGGTGATTTCCTGCTCTACATCATGACCGGCATCTTTCTTTACATGACCCACGTAAAGACGTTGGCCGCCGTCGTCGCCTCGGAAGGGCCCGCAAGCCCGATGATGAAGCATGCGCCGATGAACACGGTCATCTCGATCCTGTCTTCGGCCTTTGGCGCACTTTATATTCAGTTGCTTTCGCTCTTTGTGATCCTTTTCGGGTATCACGTGATCTTCACGCCGATCGAGTTTGAAGATCCGGCAAGCACATTCGCGATGCTGATGGTTGCCTGGTTCACCGGCGCCGCGCTGGGTGTGCTACTTCTGGCCATCAAGCCCTGGTTTCCCACGGCCGTATCGGTCTTCACCCAGATCTATCAGCGCGCGAACATGATCGCGTCGGGCAAGATGTTCGTGGCCAATACGCTGCCCAGCTTTATGCTGGCGCTGTTTGACTGGAACCCGCTCTTTCACGCGATCGACCAGTCGCGCGGTTACGCCTTTATCAATTACAACCCCCGCTACAGCAGTTGGGAATACGCGATGTGGGTCGGCGTCATCCTCCTGATGATCGGCCTGATGGGCGAATTCTATACGCGCAAAAACACCTCGGCGAGCTGGTACGCCCGGAGATGAGGGGGCTTCTCATCCTCCTTTTGTGTCTTGCCGCTCCGGCCTGGGCCACGCAAGATCAATGGCCCGCGCTCTTCGACGTCTCCGGTGTCGCGGACGACGATGTTCTGAACATTCGCTCCGCCCCTGATGCAAGCTCCGATATCATCGGATCGTTGGGCCCGTCGGATCGGGATATCGAGGTCATATCTCCAAACGACGCGGAAACCTGGGGCCTCGTGAATACCGGCGAGGGGACCGGCTGGGTCAGCCTGCGCTTTCTCACCCGCCAGCCCGGCCAATGGTTGGGGGCCCTGCCACAACCGCTTTTCTGCTCGGGGACCGAACCGTTCTGGTCCTTCTCTTATGACAAAGAGAAGGCGGCGCAGTTCAGCACGCCCGATCTGCCGGAGCAGAGCGGCCTGATCACCGGCCACTGGCCTGCACAAAACCGACGTGACCGCCATGCTTTGGTGGGGCAGGTGTCCTCCGTCGGTCAGATCGGCCCGGCAGAGATCGCAGCGATGCTGCGCCTTGGCCAATGCTCCGACGGGATGTCCGACCGAAGCTATGGCATTCACATCGACCTTCTGATCGGCGATCTTTCCGATGCGCGGCTTTTGTCGGGCTGCTGCAGCCTGAGCGGACCTTAGGTCACCACGCGCAAGGTCAGGTTCAGCCGCCCGCCCTTGGGCAGCAGCCTGGACGAGCCGAACCGGATCCGGTCCACCCCGTGATAGGTCAGCCGGGCCGGCCCGCCCATCACCATCACGTCGCCCGAATGCAGCCAGACCGATTCCGTCTTGCCGCCGCGCGTGGTGTTGCCGATCCGGAACAAGCCCTCATCGCCCAGCGATATGGATACGACGGGCCATGCGAAATCCGCCTCGTCCCTGTCCTGATGAAGGCCCATTTTCGTGCCCTCGCCGTAATAGTTGATCAGACAGCATTCCGGCGCGCGTTCCACGCCCGAAACCGAATCCCACACCGCCCGGATCGATGCCGGGATCTTGGGCCAGGGCGTGCCAGCAGGGTGCGTCTCGACATAGCGATAGCCGGTCTTGTCCGAAAACCAGCCATATTGCCCGGCTGCCGTGATACGGACCGACATGGGCTTGCCGTAAGGTGTCATCGGGCTGAAAAAAGGGGCTGCACGGACCACTGCGCGGATATCCTCCAGCATGCCGCGCTGCGCCTCGACACCCAGAAAGCTCTGGTGCAGCTTGAACCCCCGGATCATCAGCGGCATTCGAACCAGCCCTCCCCTGCCCGATAGTAGTGCGACGGAACCGGCCGGACCGCGCGTTGACCTTACGTCCCCGGAGCGCAGGCTCTCCGCACGGGACGTCGCATAAAGCAAAACCGGGCTTCAATACAGGATCAACGCATGAGACATCTCTCCCTCGCCCTTGGCACTGCAACGCTGATGGGCGCCCAGACCGCTCAGGCCCAGGAATTCAGCATCGGACTTGGAGCGATAAACACGCCGCAATATTCCGGGTCTGCCGATGACGATACCGAAGCACTTCCCTTTATCGCCTACCGAAATGACCGGATCGGACTGCGAACGATCCCCGACGGGCTTGGGCTGCAACTTGACCTGATCGGGCCGGGCCTGCTGAGCGCAGGGCCATTGCTGCGGTACAGCGACGGGCGCGATCCGGGCGACATCGACAACCCCGCCGTCGCCGCCCTGCCAGAGATTGACGGCACCTTCGAGCTGGGCGGCTTTCTGGAAGCGGCCTTTCCCATCGCCCAAAGCGCGCGAGGCGGCACGATGGCCACCGGACGGCTGGCATTGCTGCAAGGAGTCGATGGGGGTCATGACGGTCTGGTGACCGAGCTGTCGGGCGGTATCCGCCACAGCACAGGCCCCTGGCAATTCGGCGCGAGCCTCTTTGCGACCTTTGGCGACGACAGCTATAACAACACCTTCTACGGTGTCGCCCCCGGATCCGGCTTGCCCGCCTATCGCGCAGATGGCGGGATCTTTGAGAGCGGTGTTCGTCTGTCGGCGGGATATGAGATCAACGACAACCTGTCTGCCGTCGGATTGGCCAGTTTTTCCGTCCTGCAAGGCGATGCCGCCGACAGCCCCATCGTCACCAATGGGGGCGATGATCAGCAAGTGTCGGTGGGATTCGGGCTGGTCTATACGTTCAACTGAGGCAATCGCCAAAGCTGCCTAAAATTGGTCGAAAGTTGCACCCAGACGCGCCTGCATCGGGCGCGTCGTAATGCTTGCAGGCCGAAATCTCCCTCCTTATATACCCGTGGAGCGCGAGAGACCTATGTCTTTCGCACACATGGATCGGGGCAAGGATGCCGCAATGGGTCTGCGCCTCGGGTAATCGCCTTGTTATAAAGAGGGATCGAACACATGACCAAAGTGATTGGTATCGACCTGGGGACGACAAACAGCTGCGTCGCCATCATGGACGGCTCCCAGCCGCGCGTGATTGAGAATTCCGAAGGGGCGCGGACAACGCCCTCCATCGTGGCCTTCACCGATGATGAACGCCTCGTCGGCCAGCCCGCCAAGCGGCAGGCCGTGACCAACCCCGACAACACGATTTTCGGAGTCAAGCGCCTGATCGGACGCCGGTTCGACGATGCGGACCTGGCCAAGGACAAGAAGAACCTCCCCTTCGCCGTCATGGACGGCGGCAATGGCGACGCATGGGTCGAAGCCAAGGGTGAGAAGTATTCGCCGTCCCAAATCTCCGCCTTCATCCTCGGCAAGATGAAGGAAACCGCCGAAAGCTATCTCGGCGAAGAGGTGACGCAAGCCGTCATCACCGTGCCTGCCTATTTCAACGACGCCCAGCGTCAGGCCACCAAGGATGCCGGGAAGATCGCGGGCCTCGAAGTGCTGCGGATCATCAACGAACCGACAGCCGCGGCGCTGGCTTACGGTCTTGATAAAGAGAACACGCAGACCATCGCGGTCTATGACCTTGGCGGCGGTACATTCGACGTCACCATCCTCGAGATCGACGATGGCCTCTTTGAAGTGAAATCCACCAACGGCGACACGTTCCTAGGTGGTGAAGACTTTGACATGCGCATCGTCAACTACCTTGCCGATGAGTTCAAAAAAGAAAACGGCGTCGATCTGACCAAGG
This sequence comes from Thalassococcus sp. S3, assembly GCF_004216475.1. GTDB lineage: Bacteria > Pseudomonadota > Alphaproteobacteria > Rhodobacterales > Rhodobacteraceae. The sequence continues at coordinate 4,734,297 of NZ_CP022303.1, forward strand.
ACAAGATGGCCCTCCAGCGCCTGAAAGAGGCAGCGGAGAAGGCCAAGATCGAGCTCAGCTCCTCCAGCCAGACCGAGATCAACCAGCCGTTCATCTCGATGGACGCCAAGTCCGGCACGCCGCTGCACATGGTCATGAAGCTGACCCGCGCCAAGCTGGAATCGCTGGTGGGCGACCTGATCAAGGCGTCGATGAAGCCGTGCCAGGCCGCGCTGAAAGACGCCGGCCTGTCGGCATCGGACATTGACGAGGTGGTCCTCGTTGGCGGTATGACCCGCATGCCCAAAGTGGTTGAGGAAGTTACCAAATTCTTCGGCAAAGAGCCGCATAAAGGCGTGAACCCCGACGAGGTCGTCGCCATGGGCGCCGCCATCCAGGCGGGCGTTCTGCAAGGCGACGTCAAGGACGTGGTCCTCTTGGACGTGACCCCACTGTCGCTGGGGATCGAGACGCTGGGCGGTGTCTTCACCCGCCTGATCGACCGCAACACGACGATCCCGACGAAGAAGTCTCAGATCTTCTCGACCGCCGAAGATAACCAGAACGCCGTGACCATCCGGGTCTTCCAGGGTGAGCGTGAAATGGCCGCCGACAACAAGATCCTCGGCCAGTTCAACCTTGAAAACATCCCGCCCGCTCCGCGCGGCCTGCCCCAGATCGAAGTGACCTTCGACATCGACGCCAACGGCATCGTGTCGGTGGGCGCGATGGACAAGGGCACCGGCAAGGAGCAGAAGATCACGATCCAGGCATCGGGTGGCCTCAGCGACGAGGACATCGAAAAGATGGTCAAGGACGCCGAGGAAAACGCCGAGGCCGACAAGGAACGCCGCGAGCTGATCGAGGCGAAAAACCAGGCCGAAAGCCTCATCCACTCGACCGAAAAGTCGATGGAAGAGCATTCCGACAAGGTCGACCCGACCACGATCGAAGCGATCGAATTGGCCATCGCGGCACTCAAGGACGACCTCGAAAAGGAGGATGCGAGCGCCGACAAGATCAAGTCCGGCATCCAGAACGTGACCGAAGCGGCCATGAAGCTGGGCGAGGCGATCTATAAGGCCAGCCAGGAAGACGGCGATGACGAACCGGCGCCGGCGGATGGGCCGCGCGACGACGACGATATTGTCGACGCCGAATTCGAAGATCTGGACGACAACAAGCGTGCCTAAGGCATGACCTAGGAGCCTGTGCGGGCCGGTCCGGATCACGGGCCGGCCCGATGCGTTCCGCCCCAAGGGGACCAAGAAATGGCAAAACGAGACTTCTACGATGTGCTCGGCGTGTCCAAGGGCGCTTCCGCGGACGAGATAAAAAAAGCCTATCGCAAGAAGGCAAAAGAGCTTCATCCCGACCGCAACGCCGACAATCCCGATGCCGAGGCCCAGTTCAAAGAGGCCAACGAAGCGTACGAAATTCTCAAGGATGGCGAGAAGAAAGCAGCCTATGACCGCTTTGGCCACGCCGCGTTCGAAGGCGGCATGGGCGGTGGCGGACCACGCCCCGGCGCAGGAGGCTTCGGCGGCGGTCAGGGCGACTTTTCCAGCGCGTTTTCCGACGTATTCGACGATCTTTTCGGCGACTTCATGGGCGGCCAGCGCGGGGGCGGCGGCGGACGCCGGGCCGCGCGCGGCTCCGATCTGCGCTATAACCTGCGGGTGACTCTGGAGGATGCGTATTCAGGCCTCCAGAAGACGATCAAGGTACCCACTGCCGTGACCTGCCAGGCCTGCGACGGCAATGGCGCCGAAGGCGGGGCAGAACCGACGACATGTCCAACCTGTTCGGGCATGGGCAAAGTGCGCGCGCAGCAAGGGTTTTTCACGGTCGAACGCACCTGCCCCACGTGCAACGGGCTGGGTCAAATCATCAAGAACCCCTGCAAGGTTTGCGGTGGCGCGGGACGGGTCGAAAAGGATCGCGCGCTGAACGTGAACATCCCCGCGGGGGTGGAAACCGGCACCCGCATCCGCCTTGCCGGCGAGGGCGAAGCAGGTATGCGCGGTGGCCCTCCGGGAGATCTCTACATCTTCGTGGAGGTCACCCAGCACGAGCTGTTCGAGCGCGATGGCCCGAACCTTTATTGCCGCGTGCCTGTATCGATGTCCAAGGCCGCTTTGGGCGGGGCTATCGAAGTTCCCACGATCGACGGCGGACGGGGGCGTGTTCAGATCCCCGCGGGGTCTCAATCCGGTCGCCAGATGCGCCTGCGCGGCAAGGGCATGCCCGCACTGCGCGGCGGAGGTGTGGGCGACATGATGATCGAACTTGCAGTGGAAACGCCGGTCAATCTTACGTCCCGGCAGAAAGAGTTGCTTGAGGAATTCGACAAGCTGAGCGAGGACAACAACCCCGAAAGCAAGTCATTCTTCTCGTCCGTGAAATCCTTCTGGGACGGCATGAAGGGGTAAGCGGCGTCCCGGAAACGGTCCAGTGGACCGTTTCAGCCGCGAACGGGCGGAGCCCCGGGGGAACCCGGGCCGGAAATCCGCAGCGTCCTAAGAACGCGATCTAGCTAAAACCAGACCCTCCCACCGGGAGGGTCTTTTCACATCTGTCCGCACCCACTGGACATCCCAACCCCTCGCGCCAATCTTTTCTCAAAGCCCCCAACCCGTCTGACCATATGCTCGCCCGCCTCCGCCCTGTCATCGCACCCGCGCTCCTGATCCTGCTCGTCCTCCTGACGATCCCCTTTGGAATCTATTCGGCGAATTTCGGGGGCAACGGTCTCTCGGGGCAACTTGACGGTCTCTCCCGGTTTCAGATCGACACGATGCCGGTCACCAATGCCTCGATCTTTGCTCACATGCTCGCCGGCGCGCTCGTGACCTGTCTGGCCCCTTTGCAATTGATCGGCGCGATCCGGCGGCGCTGGCCACGCCTTCACCGGCTCAACGGGTACATTCTGATCGTCGTCGCGACGCTCACGGCAATCGGCGGGCTGGTCTTTATCTCCAACCGGGGCACCATCGGCGGGCCGCTGATGAACATGGGTTTTACACTTTACGGTGGGCTAATGCTGCTCTCGGCCATCCAGGCAATGCGCCACGCCCGCGCCCGCCGGTTCGATCTGCACATGGCTTGGGCGCTGCGCCTCTTCGTCCTTGCGATCGGTTCATGGCTTTATCGCGTGCATTACGGGCTTTGGTATGCGCTGACCGGCGGGGCCGCCAGCACAGCCGCATTCACTGGCCTTTTCGATCAGATCCAGATGTTTGCCTTCTACCTGCCCTATCTCGCGCTGTTGGAAATCTGGCTCCAGCGTCGCGGCATCAACACGTTCGCCCGAGATTGATGTCTTCGCACAACCGTGTGCGATGAATGTGGAAATACTCGCCATAACGGGCCACATCCCGAGGGCCGGGGCAGGGTGTTTAACCGAATAGTAACCCTCCTCCCGCAGGCTTGGCCTATGCCCGGATCCAACGCCTTTCGCGAAGCCCCCCTTCCGCTCTTCGACACGGACGAGGCTGTTCCCACGCCTCTCGACAAGGGCGCCCGGCTGCCCTCCTACATCGCCGAACACCGCAAGCGTCTGCGCGCGCGTTTCATGTCCGGCGGGGCCGATGCGATGCCTGATTACGAGCTGCTGGAGCTGATCCTGTTCCGCGCCATTCCCCGTCACGACGTCAAACCGCTGGCCCGTCGCCTGCTGGATCATTTCGGGGACTTCAACCGGGTGCTGACCGCCCCGCCAGAACGCTTGCGCGACGTTCACGGCGTTGGTGACGCCGTTATCACCGACCTCAAGATCCTTGAGGCCTCGGCCCATCGCATGGCGCGCGCAAGAGTAATCCAGCGGCACGTGATCTCAAGCTGGGATGCCGTGCTGGACTATTGCCACACCACGATGGCCCACCGCGAAACGGAGCAGTTTCGCGTTCTCTTTCTCGACCGCAAGAACGTGCTGATCGCGGATGAGGCGCAGGCCAAGGGCACCGTCGATCACGTCCCCGTCTACCCGCGCGAAGTGGCCAAACGGGCGCTGGAACTGAACGCCTCCGCCCTGATCCTGGTACACAATCACCCGTCCGGCGATCCGACGCCATCGCAATCGGATATCGACATGACGGCACAGGTCCAGACCGCTTGCGATGCGCTGGGGCTGACGTTGCATGATCATCTCATTATCGGCAAATCACGCGAACTGAGCTTCCGGTCAGACGGATATCTCTGACGAGAACAAGAAACGTCTTCTGCCTTGAAAGAATTCTTCGCCAGACAGACGGTTATCGCACCCAGACTTCGACCCGGCGGTTCACCTGACGGCCCCAGGCACTGTCATCACAGGCCATCGGCAAGATCTCCCCAAAGGCCTCAACCTCCATCTGTACGCGGTCCAGCGCCGCCGTCTCGGCTGCCGCCACGACGGCATCACGCACGGCCTCTGCCCGGCGCGCGGCGATGCGTTGATTGCCTTCCGCCGGTCCCTCGCCATCGCTGAACCCGACAAAAACAAGGCGTCGGGCGTCATATGTCCCCGCCTCCAGCTCACGGGCCAGCTGCGCCACATTTGAACGGGACTGCGCGTCCAGCCGGGTCGAGCCGGTTTCAAAGCGGAACGATGTCGTCAGCCTCGCGAGCGGGCGCAACCTGTCGATCATCGCCTGCAGATCCTCCAGACCCACTTCCTCTCCGGACGCGGCGATTGCATTGGCAAAGCGGTCACCTTGTTCGTTCAGGGGGATCTCTTCCGGGGCCTGGTCGACAAAGCCAACGCGGCGGATCACGATCTGGGCGGCAGGCCCTCGGGCATAGGCAAGGAACTCCCGCGCGAGCTTGGGCAACCGCCGGGCTGGCGTATAGAGAAACATCGGGGAGGTCAGAGGGTAGTCTTCGGTCTTGATTGTCGTGCGGTTCGCTTCAAGCGAGAACCGGCAGCTTCCGGTCAGCGTCAATGTGCGGGCGCTGCCCGTCTCGGCATAGCTGGCAAGGCCCAGACCGAAGGGATCAACCACCACGGCACGGGCCAGCGCGCTGCTGCGATCATGCCTTGAGATGCCATCGGTCAGTTCAAATCCGACCGGCGCAAGCAATCGATCCTCCGCCGCTTGCGCAAGGCCGGAGCCTTCGGCGGGCAAGTACAGCGATATGGGGGCGTCCGGCCCGCCGAGCATGGACCAATTGGTCACCTGCCCCGAAAAGACCCGCGCCAGCATAGGGGTCGAGATCGTCCGGACCGGATTACCCGGAGCCACGATCGGGACCATCGCGTCAAGAGCCAGCACGCGGCTGCGATTGCGGGCGGTCATGTCGCCCATGCCGGCCTCAGCCGCGCGTTGTCGTTCATCGGCCCGGATTTCACGCAGGGCCATCACAAGATCCGCCTCGTTGGCAAGCAGATCGGCGAAACCTTCATCGGTCGTGGTCACTCGAAAGCCAAGACGCCCGCGCGTGCGCCCCGTTTCTCCGTCAAGAAGGACATAGTCGAAATGCGTGTCGTCCCGTTCTTCCCGCCTGACCATGTACCCACTGCGCAAGGCAAACCCTTCGATCAGGGCGGGCATCAGAACTTCGGCCATGGTGGACGAACCTGAGAAATCGACCTCGGCGACATAGTCGGTCAGGCTGGGACAGCCGGGACCGTCGCATGATACACCGGATCCATCGACCGTTAGCTCTCCGTAAATGGTTTCGACGCGATAAAACTCGCCGTCAAAACCCAGAAGCGTCCCGCTGATCTCCACGCTGCCATCCCGTGATGTCAGCGTCACATCTTGCGCCCAGGTCGCAAGCGCGGTTCCAAACGTAAAAAGTGCGGCGCAGAACGCCGCACGGATCAAAGCCATGTCTATGCCTTACATCAGCGGATCACTTGGCCGCGATCTTCAAGTCATCCAGAAGATTATTCAACACCAGAAAATCACCCACCGCAGTGCAATTTGGCACCGGCAGCACAAGATCGCGCGTGCGAAGATCACCGGTGCTGCGCATTTCAAGCGCTTGCGCCTCGACCTCTCTCCCACATGTGGCCTCGGTGATCTCTGCCTCCACGCTTAGCGCGATGAGCCCGGCGCGATCCGCTGTGGCCGACGGGAATGTATAGATCTCGACCATGCGGGGCATCAGCGTTTCGATGTCGCCAAGACGAACGACAAAGCCACCGTAGACCGCGTCGGCGGCGCCTGACCAGACATGACCGGCTTCACCATAAGTCGCACCGAATTCACGCGCATGGATCTGCAGGCCGCTCTTGCCCGACCATTGCAGGCCGACGCGATCATAAAGCCGCAGCGTCGGAACCTCGGTCTGGGCGACACTGCCTTCGCCGTTTTCGAAGGCCACGATAAAGACAGCCGCTTCGGCCAGGGCGGGAACGTCGACATCGAGGTCACCATCTGCACCGGTCACGGCGGTGAACATCATGCCGCTATGATGCACGGTCAGCCGGGAATTCACGTAGCAGGGCGCACGTACGGACAACCTGACCATGGCACCGGGCATAGGTTCCGCGTCCGCCGAGACGTCACAGACAAGCTGTGGCGCGACCGGATCCTGTGGAAGCTCGGGCACCACACCGGAGAAATCGGCCTCGGGCGTGCCATCCGTGTCTGGCAGGTCCGCCTGGGCCGATGTCAGGGTGATATCTTCAAGGTTGAGCGGAAAGCCATCCGACGTTGGAGCAATCGGCTCCAGCTCTTCCATGACCGCCATCTGACTTTCGAGGTTGAGTGTCGAGACGGGATAGGCCGTCTCTCCCATTTGCATAACATAGCCTATACTCAACGCACACGCCGCCGTTCCCGCGCTCATGGCGAGAAGCCGTAACTTCTTCTTCATCACCTACTCCGTCACCACCCATCCAGTCCCTCGATCGACAGTGGCGGAAGAACGCGGCCAAGTTATGGCCGCGGGGGGGAGTCATTTTGGCGCAAATGCGGCTTTGCAGTGATGTCAGACGAAGCGTCCGTGACAGTGTTTGAACTTCTTGCCCGATCCGCAGGGGCAGGGTTCGTTCCGGCCCGGATTGCCCCATGTGGTCGGATCGTCTTCGACAAATCCGTTCGCAGCAGGCTCCGCCGGTTCGGCGCCAGCCTCTTCCGCCGCGTGCTGAAGCTGCGCCTGCTGGGCGGCCATCTCGGCCATCATCGCGCGCTGCTCTTCCTCGGTCAGCGGGCGGACATGCGACAATTGCTGAGTTACGGTTTCGCGAAGACCGTCAAGAAGCCCTTCGAAAAGCTGGAACCCTTCGCTCTTGTATTCGTTCAGCGGGTCCCGGTTGGCATATCCGCGAAACCCGACAACCGAGCGCAAATGCTCCAGCGTCAGCAAGTGCTCGCGCCACTTGTTGTCGATGGTCTGCAACAGCGACTGTTTTTCAATGAGCCGCATGTTTTCCGCACCGAAGTTCACGGCCTTTTTGGCCATGTGCTCATCGCTGGCCTTGATCAGGCGTTCGATGATGTCTTCGTCATCGACGCCTTCTTCATCAGCCCATTCCATCACCGGCACGTCGATGCCCAGTTTCTCGATGGTCTGCGCATAAAGACCTTCGGTGTCCCACTGGTCGGCATAGGTGTTGGGCGGCAGGTGGTGTGCCACCATATCCTCGATCAATTGATGGCGCATGTCGCGGGTAATCTCCGACACATCCTCGGACGCCATGATCTCGCGCCGCTGGCTAAAGATCACCTTGCGCTGGTCGTTCATCACATCATCGAACTTCAGAACGTTCTTGCGCATGTCAAAGTTGCGGCCCTCGACCTTGGCCTGCGCCCGTTCAAGGGATTTGTTCACCCACGGGTGCACAATGGCCTCGCCCTCTTGCAGACCCAGTGTCTTGAGCACCTTTTCCAACCGGTCAGACCCGAAGATGCGCATCAGGTCATCCTCGAGGCTGAGATAGAAGGCGGACCGTCCGGGATCGCCCTGCCGGCCGGACCGTCCGCGAAGCTGGTTGTCGATCCGCCGGCTTTCGTGGCGTTCCGACGCGATGACGTAAAGACCACCGGCTTCGAGCACCTTTTCCTTTTCCGCGCCGTGTTCCGCTTCGATCCGCGCACGGACCTCCTCGGGATCCGCTTCGGGATCGGCGGTGATCGCTTCCAGCACCTTCATCTCGACATTGCCGCCAAGCTGAATGTCGGTACCGCGACCCGCCATGTTGGTGGCGATGGTGACCGCCCCGAACTTGCCGGCATCAGCCACGATCTGGGCCTCTTTCTCGTGCTGCCGGGCGTTCAGCACGTTGTGTTCCACCCCCGCTTCGGTCAGCAAACCACTCAGCATCTCGGACTTTTCGATGGATGTGGTACCCACGAGGACCGGCTGGCCCTTTTCATTGGCCTTTTTGATCTCGTCGATCATGGCCTGATACTTCTCACGCCCCGTGCGATAGACCTGATCGTCCTCATCGAGTCGCGCGATGGGCTTGTGGGTTGGCACTTCGACCACGCCCAGACCATAGATTTCCTGGAACTCCTCCGCCTCTGTGGCGGCAGTCCCGGTCATGCCCGCCAGCTTTTCGTAAAGCCGGAAGAAATTCTGGAATGTCACACTTGCCAGCGTGACGTTTTCCGGCTGAATCTGTGCGCCTTCCTTGGCCTCGATGGCCTGATGCAGACCCTCGGACAGGCGGCGCCCCGGCATCATCCTGCCGGTAAACTCGTCGATCAGCACAACCTCGCCACCGCGTACGATGTAGTCTTTGTCTTTCTGAAACAACTTATGCGCGCGTAGACCCTGGTTCACATGGTGTACGATCGTGGTGCTTTCCGGGTCGTAAAGCGACTGTCCTTCGGGCAGAAGACCCCGCGCGTGAAGCTGCTCTTCAAGGAATTCGTTGCCTTCATCGGTAAACGTGACCTGACGGTTCTTTTCCTCGATCTCGAAATGGTCCTCGCTCAGCGAGGGGATCAATGCGTCAACCGAGACGTACAATTCCGATCGATCCTGCGACGGACCGGAGATGATCAGAGGCGTGCGCGCCTCGTCGATCAGGATGCTGTCGACCTCATCAACGATGGCGAAATAGTGGTCCTTCTGGAACAGCTCGTTCAGGTCCGACTTCATGTTGTCGCGCAGATAGTCAAAGCCAAACTCGTTATTGGTCGAGTAGGTGATATCGCACTCATAAGCCTTGATCTTGTTCGGCGGACCCATCCCGCTGAATGCATGGCCCGTCGTCATACCCAACATATTATAGACTTTGCCCATCCATTCGGAGTCGCGCTTGGCCAGATAGTCGTTCACCGTGACGATGTGCACGCCCCGCCCGGTCAACGCGTTGAGGTAGGCCGCGAAGGTCGCTGTGAGCGTCTTGCCTTCACCGGTCTTCTGCTCGGCGATGTTGCCCTGGTGAAGAAAGATGCCACCCATCAACTGCGTGTCGAACGCACGCAGACCCAGGGCCCGTTTCGCGGCCTCTCGGCAATTGGCGAAGGCTTCGGGCAGCAGATCGTCGAGGCTTTCGCCCCCTTCATGCCGCTTGCGGAATTCCTCCGTCTTGGCCTGCAGGTCGTCGTCGCTCAGCTTCTCGTATTCGGGCTCCAGCGCGTTGATCTTTTCGATCACCGAGCGGGTCGCCTTGATCTTACGGTCGTTCGGTGTGCCGAACACCTTTTTGGCGAGTGTTCCGATACCCAGCATGTGTTCTCCAGCGGATCTGACTTTTTCGTGCCTGGCGCAGACTTGCCCGCCCCGCACGCAGCTCGTAGATACGTTGGTGAAGACGGCCTTGGCCAAGCCCTGTCGCGATGTAAGGGGCGGGCCAAACCGTGTCAACGCCGCGTCCCGCCGTGGCCTGCTTATAGGATGAATGAATGCGTAAAGGTCTCACATTTCTGCCAGCACTCGCACTTGCTGCCATAATGGCGAACCCGCTGGCCGCTGAGGATACCGCCGACCCAAGCACGGTCGTCGCCGTCGTCAACGGGACCGAGATCACGCTGGGCCACATGATCGTGGCCCACGCCACTCTGCCCGAGCAGTATCAACAGCTTCCCCCCGAGGTGCTGTTTACCGGGATCCTCGACCAGCTTATCCAGCAAACCACGCTGGCACAGTCGCTCGAAGGGGAACCGGCGGATCGTGTGACCCTGTCGCTTGAGAACGAGGAACGGTCCCTTGTCGCGGCGGAAGTGATCGAGCAGGTGATGGGCCAGCCGATCAGCGATGAAGAGGTCCAAGCCGCCTACGACGAGCAGTACCAAAGCGGGCCCGCGGGCGAGGAATACAACGCCTCGCATATCCTGGTGGAGACGGAGGAAGAAGCCATCGCGATCAAGACAGAGATCGACGGCGGTGCCGACTTCGCAGAAACAGCCCGAGAGAAATCCACCGGCCCTTCGGGCCCCAATGGCGGAGAGCTGGGCTGGTTCGGGCCGGGTCGCATGGTCCCCGACTTCGAGGCTGCGGTCATCGCGCTAGAGCCGGGCCAGGTCTCGGACCCGGTGCAGACAGAGTTCGGCTGGCATGTGATCAAACTGAACGAAACCCGCGCCGTCACCGCGCCCGAGCTTGAGGAAGTGCGCGAGCAGATCCTGATGAGCCTGCGCCAGGCCGCGGTCGAAGACCGGGTGGAAGAGCTGACCGATGGGGCTGATATCGAACGCCCCGATGTCTCGGCCATTCCGCCTGAAACCATTCGCAATCTGGACCTGCTTGGCAACTGACATGGCCGGCAAGACCAGTCGGTCGCCTTTGGCGCCGGCCTCGTTTCCAGACATGCCTCGGATTGAAGGTGTCCGGTTCGCCAGCGTCGCGGCTGGCGTTCGCTATGCCGGTCGGCTTGACGTTATGCTGGCCGAGTTGGCGCCGGGCACATCCATCGCCGGCGTATTTACAAAGTCCTCTACGCGCGCGGCCCCCGTTCTGGACTGTCAGGCAAAGCTGGGCGGAGACCCAACAGGAGGGGCCGCAATTCTGGTGAATGCCGGAAATGCAAACGCGTTCACGGGTCATTACGGCCAAACGTCAGTGGGCGCATTGACCGACGCCCTGGCAACCCGGCTTGATCTTCCGAAAGAACGGATCTTCACCGCCTCGACCGGTGTGATCGGGGAACCCCTGCCCCATGACCGAATTCTCGACCAACTGGATCATCTCGGCAACGCGCTTGATGGCGCAGGCATAGACGAAGCCGCGCAGGCGATCATGACGACCGATACCTTCCCGAAGGGATCGGCCCGCGCGATTGAGATCAACGGCAAAGAGGTCCGTATCGCCGGCATCGCCAAGGGATCTGGCATGATCGCGCCGGACATGGCCACGATGCTTGTCTACATCTTCACCGATGCGGCCTATGACCAATCACAGCTACAGACGGTCCTGACGCGCCTTACGGAAAAGACCTTCAACTGCATCACCGTCGACAGTGACACATCCACATCCGACACTCTGATGGTATGCGCGACAGGTGCCTCTGGCGTGGATGCGACCGACGACCCGGTATTTTCCGACGCTCTGGGCGATGTCATGCTTGATCTGGCCCATCAAGTCGTTCGTGACGGCGAAGGCGCTTCGAAGTTTGTCGAGATCGTTGTGACGGGCGCCGTTTCGGATGCAGAGGCCAAAACGCATGGCTTATCCATCGCCAACTCTCCGTTGGTGAAAACGGCAATCGCCGGTGAGGACCCGAACTGGGGCAGGGTGGTGATGGCGATCGGCAAGTCTGGCGTGACCGCCGATCGTGATCGCCTCAGCATATGGTTTGGCGACATTCTTGTGGCGGAGAAAGGCTGGGTCAGCCCGGACTATGTCGAAGTCGATGCAGCCGCTTACATGAAGCAACAGGATCTTGTTCTTCGGGTTGATATAGGTCTTGGCGAGGGGTCGGCCAAGGTTTGGACCTGCGACCTGACCCACGGCTACATCCAAATCAACGCGGATTACCGATCATGAAGACAGTGCTGGTTTCGGCGGTTGCCCTTATCGATATCGACGGTCGCGTCCTTATCGCACAAAGGCCCGAGGGCAAATCGATGGCCGGGCTTTGGGAATTTCCGGGCGGCAAGGTGGAACCGGGCGAGACACCCGAGCAGGCCCTCATCCGCGAACTGGAGGAAGAGTTGGGCATCAACACCTGGCGCTCGTGCCTCGCACCTCTGACATTCGCCAGCCACAGCTATGATGACTTTCACTTGCTGATGCCGCTGTTCGCTTGCCGGAAGTGGGAAGGAATCCCCGTCTCACGCGAGGGGCAGCGGTTGAAATGGGCGAAGGCGCAGGAATTGTCTGACTATCCTATGCCGAAAGCGGACATTCCACTGATTCCCGTATTACGGGATTGGCTTTGAGGAGATCGGCGGTTCTTCGCCTCTCCTAGGATCCCTCTCAAAATACGGGCACCTTTTTCGTGATTTGCCTAGAATCGATGCAAAAATTCTCAAAAAAAACACATTTGTAACCGAATTATTGATGTTTTGTTAACCCCATATGATGTAATCTAAACCAGTCAGTTTCTTTTGGGGAGGACTAGACATGCTTCGTACTATCACTGTGGGCAGCTGTGTGTCTGTGCAGGGCACATATGTTCGTTCGCTTCCGGATGGACGGATTGCCGTCCGTGTCGGGCGCACAGTGTATGCGGGCAGCCCAGTTACACGGGCCGCTTAGGCAATACACTCACGACAATACAAAAGGGGACAGATGAGCAGTCTGTCCCCTTTGTCGTTTCTGGGGCCAGGATGAAAGGTGCCTGACCCCAAGCTCTCTTAGTCGAGTGTGCGGGTCACTTCCTCACGCTCGAAGATCTCGATCACATCGCCAGCGCGGATGTCTTCGTAATTCTCGAACGCCATACCGCATTCCTGACCCGACTGAACCTCGGCCACTTCGTCCTTGAAGCGTTTGAGCGTTTTCAGCGTGCCTTCGTGGATCACCACGTTGTCGCGCAGAAGACGCACACCGGCGGACCGACGTGCGACACCTTCGGTGACCAGACACCCGGCGACCTTGCCAACACCGGAGACCTTGAAGACTTCCTTGATCTCGGCATAGCCGATGAAGTTCTCGCGGATCTCGGCACTTAGCAGACCGCTTGCAGCCGCTTTGACGTCGTCGACCAGATCGTAGATCACCGAATAATACCGGATTTCCACGCCTTTCTGGTTCGCCGTGTTCCGTGCGGGCGCGTTGGCTCGAACGTTGAAGCCCATGATCGGCGCGCCGCTGGCTTCGGCCAGACCGACATCGGTTTCGGTGATCGCACCCACGCCCGAATGAAGGACGCGCACGCGCACCTCGTCGTTGCCGATCTTCTCCATCGCCTGAACGATCGCCTCGGCAGAACCCTGTACGTCGGCTTTGACCAGAATGGGCAATTCGCTGACATTCTCGTCCGCCTTGGCGTTGGCCATAAGCTGTTCCAGCGTCGTCGCGGCGCCAGCCGCGGCGCGTTTGTCCTTGGCCGCCTTTTCGCGATATTCCGCGATCTCGCGCGCCTGCGCTTCGGTCTCGACCACGTTCAGAACATCACCCGCCTCGGGCGTACCATTGAGGCCCAGCACCTCGACCGGAACAGAGGGGCCTGCGGATTTCATCCGCTCACCCTTGTCGTTCTCCATCGCGCGGACTTTACCCCATTGCTCACCAACAACGAAAATATCGCCTTGTTTGAGCGTACCGGTCTGCACCAGAACCGTCGCAACCGGGCCACGACCCACATCAAGCTTGGCTTCGATCACAGCGGCTTGGGCCGAACGGTCCGGGTTGGCCTTCAGCTCAAGGATCTCGGCCTGCAGTGCGATCGCTTCCAGAAGGTCATCAAGTCCCTGACCGGTGATCGCAGAAACTTCGACATCCTGCACTTCACCGGACATCTTCTCGACAATCACTTCGTGTTGCAGAAGATCGGTGCGCACCTTGTCCGGATTCGCATCCGGCTTATCCACCTTGTTGATCGCGACGATCATCGGCACTTCGGCGGCTTTGGCGTGATTGATGGCCTCAATCGTTTGGGGCATCACCGCATCATCCGCAGCAACCACCAGAACAACGATATCCGTCACCTGCGCCCCGCGGGACCGCATGGAGGTAAAGGCCGCGTGGCCCGGCGTGTCGAGGAACGACAGAACCGCGCCGCTTTCGGTTTTCACCTGGTAGGCGCCGATATGCTGCGTAATGCCGCCCGCTTCGCCCGCGACCACCTTGGCATCGCGGATCGCATCCAGAAGAGACGTCTTTCCGTGGTCGACGTGACCCATGATCGTGATCACGGGCGGGCGACCTTCAAGATCGCCTTCCTCATCCTCGACCTGCTGGATGACGTCCTCGACATCCGCATCCGAGACCCGGACGATCTTATGCCCGAATTCCTCGACGATCAGTTCCGCGGTGTCGGCATCAATGGTCTGGTTTTGCGTCACCATCATGCCGTTGTTCATCAACGCCTTGACGACCTCGCCCACCTTTTCGGACATGCGGTTGGCCAGTTCGGAGACCACGATCGCCTCGGGCACCTGCACGTCGCGGACAACCTTTTCCCGCTCGACCTGGCCGCCCATTGCCTTTTGGCGTGCGCGCTCCTGCTTGCGTTTCATCGCAGCCATCGACCGCTGACGCCCGCCTTCACCACCCGAAAGCGCCTGATTGAGGGTCAGCTTGCCCGAACGACGACCATCGTCGCGGCCCTTGCCGCGCGTCTGGCGCTGATCGCGCTCCCGGTCGGTTTTCCGTGGCGTCGCAGCGGGCGCAGGCTTGTTGGGCGCGGTGCGTGCCTGGGGTGCGGGCGCAGGCTCGGCCGCGGCTCGTTTGGCAGCTTCCTCGGCCTCGCGGCGCTTGCGTTCTTCTTCCTCGGCTTTCGCCTTGGCGCGCTCTTCACGCTCTTTTTCTTCGCGTTCCTTGGCTTCCGCCTCCGCGCGTCTGCGTTCCCGCTCTTCTGCGCGGGCCTTTTCTTCGGCCGCGCGGGCGGCGGCCTCTTCGGCCTCGCGGGCCTTGGCAGCTTGCACGGCTTTCAACCGGCGCGCCATTTCCGCGTCGGAAATACCGGCGGGACGGCGGGACGGATCACCCCCGGCAGACACGCCAGAAGATCCCCCTTTGCCCGCACCAGGCTTGGGGACCACAACGCGCTTGCGCTTGGTCTCCACCACGACATTCTTCGTCCGTCCGTGGCTGAAACTCTGTTTCACATTCCCCGGACGGGACCCGCCGCGCAAACCCAATGTCTTCTTGCCGTCAGTATCGCTCATAAAGCTCTTTATCCTTCCCGGCGGCCCCTGCCGCCGTCTGTTGGGCGGAGGCCCTTCAGTCGCTGCGCTTCCTCTACAACACGTTGCGTGAGTCCACCAGAGGCGAGCGCCGCATGTATCACAGTTTGACGTCCAAAGGCCATGCCGAGCTCATCTGCCGTCAGCCAGCCTATGTAATGGCCGTAATGCGGCGTGCTCAGCTTGGACTTCCCACGCCCTGACCCGTCCACCGCCTGAATCAGCACTTCTGCCTCTTCCTTGGACAGCCAGTCTTTTGTCTTTTCGTAACCCGAGACCGCATCCCCGGATTTCCGCGCCAGGCTGATCAGATCGACCACCCGCCGCAGCAATTGCCGCTCAACCTCGTCTGCCAGACCGTCACCCACCTGCACCGGTTGCTTAAGGCCGCGGGCAAAGAGCTTTTTGCTCACCGCCCGCGCCAGTGCCTTGCGGTCTGAGGATACATATACACCGCGTCCGGGCAGTTTGCCCAGCACATCCGGTACGATTTGACCCTCAGGACCTGCCACAAATCGGATCAGCCCGTGTTTTGGCTGCACCTCACCCGTGGCAATGCACTTGCGATCCGGACCGTCCGTGCGGTCTTTCGAGGCGCCACCGCGACTCATCTGGAACCCCCGGGGGCCTGAGATCAGGCCCCGGTCTCCTCTTGCTCGGCTTCGACCTCTTCCCCTTCGGCTTCCTCAGCCTCCAGATCCGCAGGATCGACCCAACCCAGAAGGATGCGTGCGGTCATCACCAGTTGCTGTGCTTCCTCCAGCGACACGTCGAAGGGTTCGAGAATACCGTCATCCTTGACCCGCTCGCCATCCACCGTGGTCCAGCCGCCGGCCAGTTCCCAATCCGCGCAGGTGGCAAAGTCCTCCAGCGTTTTCACATCATCCTTGGCCAGAGCTTCGATCATCTGGGGTGTAAGGCCCTCGAATTCAACCAGGCTGTCCTCAACACCCAGCGCACGAGCATTTTCCAGCGCCGCCTTGTTCTGCGCTTCGAGGTAATCGCGCGCCCGGGCCTGCAGCTCCTCGGCGGTGCCTTCATCGACACCGTCGATCACCAGCAATTCGTCAAGCTCGACATAGGCCACCTCTTCGAGGTTAGTGAAGCCTTCCGAAACCAGAAGCTGGGCAAAGAATTCGTCCAGATCGAGCGTGTCCATGAAGAGTTGCGTGCGCTCTTCGAATTCCTTCTGCCGGCGCGCGCTTTCCTCTTCCTCGGTCATGATGTCGATGTCGAGCGCCGTCAGTTGCGACGCCAGCCGCACGTTCTGACCGCGCCGCCCGATAGCGAGGCTCAATTGTTCCTCGGGCACCACGACCTCGATCCGTTCGGCCTCTTCATCCAGAACCACCTTGGACACTTCGGCCGGTTGCAGCGCGTTCACAAGGAAGGTCGGCTGATCCTCGTTCCACGGGATGATGTCGATCTTCTCGCCCTGCAATTCGTTCACCACCGCCTGCACGCGGGAGCCGCGCATACCCACGCAGGCGCCCACCGGGTCAATGGAGTTATCGTACGAAATGACCGCGATTTTAGCACGGGAGCCGGGGTCGCGCGCGACCGCCTTGATCTCGATGATGCCGTCGTAGATCTCCGGCACTTCCATCTTGAAGAGCTCGGCCATGAACTCGGGCGCCGTGCGGCTCAGGAAGATCTGGGGGCCGCGCGGCTCGCGGCGCACGTCCTTGATGTAGACGCGGATGCGGTCATTCGGCCGGTAGCTTTCGCGTCCGATCTTCTCGTTGCGCCGCAGGATCGCTTCGCCCGCGCCCACATCGACGATGACGTTGCCGTATTCTTCGCGCTTGACCAGACCGTTGATGATCGTGCCCGCGCGGTCCTTGAATTCCTCGTATTGCCGGTCCCGCTCAGCCTCGCGCACCTTTTGCAGGATCACCTGCTTGGCGCTTTGGGCGGCGATGCGGCCCATTTCGACCGGGGGCACTTCCTCAACAAAGGTGTCGCCGACCTGGGGGTCATCCAGATATTGCTTGGCCTGTTCGACGGTGAATTCCGCCTGATAATTCTCAAGCTCTTCGTCCTCGACCACCGTGCGCACACGCGTGAACGTCGCCTTGCCGGTCTTGCGGTCGATGGACACGCGAATGTCCATCTCCGCGCCGTAGCGGGACTTGGCCGCTCGGGCGAGCGATTCTTCCATCGCCTCGACCACCAGACCGGGGTCGATCATCTTTTCGCGGGCCACAGCCTCGGCGGTTTGCAACAGCTCCAGCTGGTTTGCGGATGTAATGGCCATTAGGTGTCCTCCTCTGACCCAGTCGTCTCTATCTCGTCGAATTTGTCTTCGTTCAGCGTGCCCGCCGCCTTGCGCTGGCGCAGCATTTCCTTGATCAGATCGTCGGTCAGCACGAGTTTCGCATCACTCAGCCAATCGAATTGCAGCCCGATCGTGCCTTCCTCGATATTGATCAGAACCTCGTCATCCTCGACCCCTGCAAGCACGCCCTTGAAGCGGCGGCGCCCGTCGATCAGTTCAGCCGTTTCCAGCTTGGCCTCGTACCCTTCGAAGGTCTCGAAATCCTTCAGCCGTGTCAGCGGACGGTCGATGCCCGGGCTCGACACTTCCAGCGTGTAGGCATCCAGGATCGGATCCTCGACATCCAGGACCGCGCTCACCGCGTTGGAAATCTCGGCGCAATCGTCCACCTCGATGCCGCCATCGGCCTTGTCGGCCATGATCTGCAGCGTTGTGGATTTGCCCGACATCAGCCGCACGCGCACCAGCTCATACCCCATCCCTTCGATCACGGGGGTGATGATCTCCGCCATCCGGCGGTCAATGGCTGCTTTGGCAATCAGATCGTTGCTCATCTTGATCCAAACACAAAAAAACGGGCCCGCGGCCCGTTACACTTTCCGGTGGAGCCTCAGGAGAGCCTGACGCGCCGCTGTTATGCTGCATATACGGAGACCTGCGAGAGTCCGCAACCCCGATTATGACTGCGCGCGCATCCACCAGCGTTCGGCGATGCGCCCGTTATCGAGAGGCGCCTGCGCCCCGATCACTTTCGGCAATCCCACATCGGCATGTGTGGCCAACGCCATGTCATCGGCAGAGGGATGAAAAATCAGCCCGCCCTCGGCCCTTAATCCTTGCGGAGAGGGAAGCTGTGCCACGTCGACGAATCCATCCCGCAAAGCCTCCGCCCGCACCTCCGGGTCTGGGATCGCGATGATCTCTACTGCGTCGAACCAGCCCGCCGTGCCATCCTTGTAATGCTCCGCGACCCGTTTCCCAAGAAAGTGCCGCCCCGGCTGATGCCGCTCGACGCGGTAAAGACCGGTGCCGATATCACCCCCCCGCGCAACCGACGCCGCCGGGTCCGCCAACCGATAGGGCAAATGCGGATCGCTCTGGTCCAATGTCAGCCGCAACGCTGATGCCCCGGTCTGTGCGATCTCATAGTGATCGCCCAGCGCGGCAACGACATGCTCTGGGTTCAGCAGCGATCCATCGTGAAACCGCACCCCCTCGCGCAACACAAAATCCCAGACCCGCGCCGCATCATCCGATTGCCAAGAGAGAGCCAACTCAGCCTGCAGCACCCCGTTTGGCGCCACCTCCGTCAACGTGTCAAAGACCGCACCCTGCATCGCAGGCAAAACGCCATCATCCGACCTGGGCACGGCGAGACGCAGTTTGCCACCCGATTGGGGCGCCGCCTCCAGCGATACACCCGTGGCCGCCAGCAAGGCAGCGGCGGCACCAGAGGTGAAAAGCGCGCGGCGGTCGATCCGGGTCATGCGATGCTTACCGTTTCGGCAATCCGGTCCATGGCGCGCACAAGCTCTGCACTGATGCCCGGCTCCGACAGGGCATGCCCCGCGTTGCGCACCATTTTCAGGTCGCAGGCCGGCCAAAGTTCTGCAAGTTTCCAGGCCGACGAGGGCGGGCAAATCATGTCATAGCGGCCCTGCACGATCACGCCCGGAATGTGGGAAATCCGGCCCATATGGGCGAGGATCTGACCGTCAAACTCCAGAAAACCGCCATTGATGAAATAGTGATTCTCAAGTCGGGCAAATGCTCTCGCATAATCGCCAGGGCTTTCCCCGGACGTCCCGTTGGAATGGATGGAGGCCAGCGCGTTCTCCCATGCGGACCAAGCCCGGGCAAAACGGGTTTCCTTGCTCAGATCACCGCTAAAGAGCCTTCGGTTGTAGGCCGCGATCAGATCGTCCCTCTCGGCCTCCGGGATCATCGAAATGAACCGCGTCCAGGTTTCAGGCCAGAACTTCCCGGCCCCTCCGCCATAGAACCAGTCCAGCTCTGCCTTGGTCATCAGGAACACACCGCGCAGGATCAGATGCGCCACCCGATCGGGATGCTGCTGCGCGTAGATCAACGCCAAAGTGGCGCCCCAGCTGCCGCCGAAGACAAGCCATATATCGATATCCAGCAACCTGCGGATTTTTTCGATATCATCCACAAGGTGCCAGGTGGTGTTGTGCGTGACCGACGCATGCGGTCGGGATCGACCGCAGCCTCGCTGATCGAAAAGAATCACACGATAGACACGCGGATCAAAGTAGCGGCGCATGGCCGGGCTGCATCCGCCCCCCGGACCACCATGCAGCACGACAACCGGTATCCCGTTGGGATTGCCGCATTGTTCCACGTAAATCTGATGACCCTGGCCCACATCGACCATCCGCTGATCGAACGGATCGACCGGCGGATAAAGATACTGAACTGCGCGCTTTTGGTCCGAGAACTTATCCATGGATGACCTATATAGCCCTTAAAGGCCAAAAGAGCATATGGAGTGAGGAATGCAAGCGCATCAAACCACCGTTGACGCGTCGGAGATCGCAAAATTCGAGGCGATGGCCGCTGAATGGTGGGATCCGAAGGGCAAGTTCAAGCCTTTGCATATGCTCAATCCCTGCCGGCTGGACTACATCACCTCACAGATCGCCGCCGAATTTGATCGTGATCTCACGGCACCCAAGCCGTTTGAGCGGCTGCGCCTTCTCGACATCGGTTGCGGCGGCGGGCTGCTGGCCGAACCCATGGCGCGGCTGGGGGCGGATGTGGTCGGCGCGGATGCGGCAGAGCGGAACATCCCCGTGGCGCAAATCCATGCTGAACAATCCGGGCTGACCATCGACTACCGCCACACCACCGCCGAAGACATGGCCGCCGCGGGCGAGCAGTTCGACGTGGTGCTCAACATGGAGGTGGTCGAACATGTGGCCGACCCGCTGGCCTATCTCACAGCCTGCCAGCAGCTTCTCAAACCCGGCGGTTTGCACATCTGCTCGACCATCAACCGCAACCCGAAATCCTATGTGATGGCCATCTTCGGGGCCGAGGTGGTGATGCGCTGGCTGCCAAAGGGCACCCATGAATGGTCGAAATTCATCACCCCCGATGAGCTTTTCGATCTGATGTCCCAGGCCGGGCTGAACCCCGTGGATCGCAAGGGCTTCGTCTTCAATCCCGTCACCTGGAGTTGGAGCCTCTCGGACCGCGACCTCAGCGTGAACTACGTCACCACCAGCCTGAAACCCGCCTGACACCGCGAAGACGCCCGCAAGGGCGGATGAGCAGCCCGCTCAATCGCCGCTTTCCAGCTTCTGACGCAGATCCCTCAGGATCGGCAGGACCGAGCGGACCTTCTCCCCGCCCAGGTCCCCCACCACCCTGGTAATCATGGGGGTGATTGCAGAAATCGCCTGATCTCTTGCCCTTCGCCCGGCAGGGCTGATGGCCACCAACTTGCGTCGGGCATCGTCCCAGTCGGGACGGATATGGATATATCCCGCCCATTCCAGCTTGTTCAGCGTGTTGGTCATCGCGCCGCGTGTGACATGAAACGTGTCCGCCAGCTGTGCGGGTGTCCGCTCGTCAGCCACAAAGGCCAGGTGGTTCAGCACCGAAAAATGTGAAATCTCCATACCCTTTGGCAACACCTTGCTCAGGCGGTTCCGCAAAAGCTGATCCGCTGTCAAAATCTCACTGAACAGGGCGACCGCAAGGGGGCCGGTCTCTTCACTCATGAAGGTCCATCAAATGCACGCACATGCTTAAGCGCGGGCACCTTGCGCCGCGCGTCATGCACGGAACTAGCATCAATGTCGAAAATGTGAATGCCGGGATCGGTCGCAGCCTCTGCCAGGATCTCTCCCCATGGCGACACCGCAAGGCTGTGCCCATAGGTCCGGCGTTCCTTTCCCCTTGCCGCAGCGTGCCGCCCGGCTTGGGCCGGTGCCAGCACATAGCATCCCGTCTCGATGGCCCGGGCGCGCAGAAGCGCGTGCCAATGGGCCTCACCCGTCACCGGGGAAAATGCCGACGGGACAGTCAACACCATCGCGCCCGCTTGCGCCAAACTGTGATAGAGGTGCGGAAATCGGACATCATAGCAGATGCTCAGTCCAATCTTGCCAAAGGGCATCTCCGCGCAAACCGCGCGCTGGCCCGGCCGATACCCCGCGGATTCGCGATACGTCTCTGTCTTGGACACCTCGACGTCGAACATGTGGATCTTGTCATACCGCGCCGCAATCCGCCCGGCGGGATCAATCAGAAAGGACCGGTTGGCGAACCTGCCATCGGCGTCCTCCGTCTTCAGGGCAAGGGACCCGATCAAGAGCCAGATACCGCGTTTTGCGGCCTGTTCCTGCAAGGCGGCGAGGGTTGTATCGTCTTTTTCGTGCCGCAGTACGTCCACTTGGCGCGTCCGGCTGGCCGACACGCAATTGGTCACTTCAGGGGTCAGAACGAATTCAGCACCTGCATGGGCGGCCTCGTCGATCAGACCTTGGGTGACTGGAAGATTTGCGGCCGGATCGTCACTTGAACAAAGCTGGACGAGCGCGGTTCTCATGAACCGGCCAGCAGAGGGTCCAGCTTGCCCGCCCGGTCAAGCGCGTAAAGATCGTCGCACCCGCCGACATGGGTCTCACCAACAAAGATCTGCGGAACCGTGCGACCGCCATTGGCGCGCTGGATCATCTCGGCCTTGCGCCCCGGATTGGCCATCACGTTGATTTCGGAAAAGGATACACCCTTTTCCTTCAACAGCCGTTTGGCCGAATGACAAAAGCCGCAAAGGGGTGAGGTGTAGATTTCGACCGGTTGCATGACGTCCGTTTCCCTTGAAGATGTCTCTTTGTCTCGGACTTAAGCCTCCTTTGCAACGCGCGCCAGTGTCAGGACGCAAACCTCTCTTGCGCCACCCGCAAGGCACGCCTCGGCAGAAGCTGCCAGGGTCGCGCCCGATGTCATCACGTCATCGACAAGCAGCACGGATCGCCCTGACATCCGATGACGACGTTTTGGGTTGGCCTGAATGGCGCCCTGCAGGACGTCGAACCGTTGCGCCTGTGTTTTTCCGTCAAGCGATACGGTGCGGCGTCCCCGCAGCAGAAGATCAGGGCAGAGGGCCATGTCGATTTCTGCGGCCAAAGCCTGCGCCAGAAGGGCAGATTGGTTATACCGCCTTTTCACAAGCCGGCTCCAATGCAGCGGAACCGGCGCAATCAGCGTGTCCCTCGCCCTGATGTCGCTTGCCGCCTGGGCCAGCCACTTTGCGGCAGGACGTGCAATCTCCGCCCGGTCCCCATGCTTTAGCGCAAGAACCATTTTCCGCGCGCGGCCCTGATAGAGAAGGGCGGATCGCCCCTTGCTCCATGGTCGGGGGCGACGCATGCAATCATCGCAGCTTAACACCTCGCCCCCCGATGGGCCCGGCAACGGCACGCCGCATGCGTCGCAGATGGTTCCGCCGATGAATGGCGTATCGCCCCAACAGGCGCCGCATAGCCCAAAATCGCTTTCGACAAGCCCCCCGCAGCTCAGGCAACGAGGGGGATAGAGCATCTGCAGCGCGGTTTGAAACTTAGCCAACATCGCCTTACTTTCCGTCCATGTCCCGACCCGCTCCTCTTTTTGACGCAAACGCGTTGCGCCTTCATCGTACCCGCGCCCGACCCGACGCCTGTTTTCTGCAAGAGGCCGCGCTTGATGAGGTCGAAGATCGCCTTTCGATGGTTAACAGGCCGTTTACAAAGATCGGCGTCGTCTCCCCGTATCCGGACCTCTGGTCGACGCGATTTCCCATGGCCGAGCATATCGCCGACGATGACGTGCTCGCCTGGTCTGGCGAGGGATACGATCTGATCGTTCACGGGATGGCCCTGCATTGGGCAAACGACCCTGTGGGCCAGTTGATCCAGTGCCGCCGCGTCCTGCGCGAGGATGGCCTGTTCCTTGCGCTGTGTCTGGGGGGACAAAGCCTGACCGAGCTGCGCGCGGCCCTGTCCGAGGCCGAAATCAGCGAGACCGACGGGCTGTCACCGCGCATATCGCCGATGGCGGAGATTCGGGATCTGGGCGCCCTTCTGCAGCGCGCCGGTTTTGCCTTACCCGTTGCCGACACCCTCAAGCTGACGGCGGAATATCGTGGCCTCATGCATTTGATGCGGGATCTACGACATATGGGTGAAACCAATGCCCTGGCATCGCGCCTGCGCAGGCCGACCCGCCGGACCGTCTTTGACAAGGCGCAAGAGATCTACCTTGCCGCGTACGGGCAACCGGATGGCCGGCTTCCGGCCACCTTTGAATTGATAACGCTCACAGGATGGGTGCCGTCGGCCACACAGCAAAAACCGCTGCGTCCCGGCTCGGCCCAGCAGCGTCTGGCCGACGCCCTGAACACGCGCGAAACGTCGCTGCGCGATTGACGGGCAGGCAAAAGCCTATATCTCCCCGATAAGCGACGTTATTCAGGACCGCATGATGCTGGACACCACCAAGAAAGCCACCTGCCCTATTCACGCGCCCGAGGACCATCCGCCGGTCCCGGCTGAAAAGGTAGGCATTCTGCTGGCCAATCTGGGGACACCCGATGGCTACGATTACTGGTCCATGCGGCGCTATCTGAACGAATTTCTGTCCGACAAACGGGTGATCGACTATTCCGCCTGGGTCTGGCAGCCGCTGTTGCAGCTTATCATCCTGACCAAGCGCCCGTTCAGTTCCGGCGCCGCCTACAAGTCGATCTGGAATGAAGACGAGGGCGAAAGCCCCTTGATGACCATCACCAAAAAGCAGACCGCCAAGCTGACCAAGCGGATGCATCAGGAATATGGCGATCAGGTCATGGTCGATTTCTGCATGCGCTACGGCAACCCGTCGACCAAATCGAAAGTTCGCGAAATGGTAGAGGCGGGATGTCAGAAGATCCTGTTCTTTCCGCTATATCCTCACTACGCAGGCGCAACATCGGCCACCGCGAACGACCAGTTTTTCCGGGCCTTGATGGAAGAGAAATGGCAGCCCGTCACCCGCACGGTTGAGCCCTATTTCGAGCATCCGCTTTACATCGAAGCGCTCGCGCAATCGGTTGAGCGGACTTATGCCGATATGGAGACCAAACCCGACATTCTGGTCTGCTCCTATCATGGCGTGCCCAAGCGTTACCTGATGGAGGGTGACCCATATCACTGCCAGTGCCAGAAAACGACTCGTCTCCTCAAAGAGCGTTTGGGATGGGATGACACGCAGATCACAACCACATTCCAATCCCGGTTCGGGCCAGAGGAATGGCTAAAACCCTATACCGTGGAAGAAGTCGCCCGGCTGGCCGAAGACGGTAAGAAAAACATCGCGGTCTGTGCGCCGGCCTTCTCGGCCGATTGCATCGAAACGCTCGAAGAGATCAACGAAGAGATCAAGGAAAGCTTTGAAGAGGCCGGCGGTGAGCATTTCACCTATATTCCGTGCCTCAATGACGATGACGCACATATCGCAGCGCTGTCTGCCGTGATCGACAACAATCTTAAAGGCTGGCTGCGCTAGGCCTTTTCGAGCGCAACAAAAAAAGGCGGTGGAGTGCTCCACCGCCTTTTTTCTATTCGATTTGACCGAAAATCAGTCAGCAGCAACAGCTGCAGCAACCAGAACCAGCAGCAGCAACGGCAGCAGGATGCCCTGCGAGGAGCCGGTCGTCTCTTCAACGATGACCGGCGCTTCGACGACGGGCTCTACAATGTTGCCCGCGAAGGCGGTCGATGCTGCACCGGCGAAGGCTGCGGCGAGAACGAGTTTTTTCATATTAACCTCCAGAATTTGCGCGGCCTAACTACGTTAAACCACGCACCCAAGACTTTCCTCGTGACTTCTAGTAATCAACAAAGCGTCGGGATTGCAATTGCTTGTTAGACAGCGGCGCCCGGTCTTCGCCACAATGTCGTCAAATAAGCAACACCTGTGTGCCGACTTTGGCCAACGCGAAGAGTTCGGAGATATGTTCGTTGTAGAGGCCGATACACCCGTTGGACGATTGCCGCCCGATTTTACGCGTGTCGTGCGTTCCGTGGATCCGGTAGTACGTCCAGCTCAGATAAAGCGCGTGTGTCCCCAGTGGATTGTTCGGCCCCGGCGGAACGTAGGGCGGCCAGTCGGGATTGCGCTTGAGCATCGAAGGCGTCGGTCGCCAATCCGGACCCTCGATCTTGCGAACCACACGCGTTCGGCCCCTCCGGGTCAAATCCTCGGTCAAAGGAACGCTCGATGGATAAAGCTTGTAGGTCGCGCCGTCCGCGCTCCAGTAATGCAGCGCCCGCGACGTGATATCGACCAGGATCGCACCGTTGCTCAGGTTGTCGAAATACGGCTGCCAATCCAGAGACCGGAAGCTGGACACGTTCCGCCGCACACCCTGGGTCAGATCACCCTCCCCTCGGGTGGTTTGTGGACCATTGTAAGTCTGCGCAAGCGCCGGTGTGCTCAAAAGCGCGGCCCCTCCGGCCAAAAAGGCGCGCCGGGAGGGCGTGAAAACGGATCTGCCTGTCATAGTTGGGCTCCAACGATCATAAAATCGACGTGATCACGGCATCATATGGCTCGAAAGACGCAGTCGCAATCCAATCCTGCCTATTGAACCTGTTGACGACTTTGTGGGTTTGAAACGGATCGCAGGTCAGGCTATGGCCAGCGGTAGGCAACAAAAAGGGTATGCTATGGCGCGCATTTGGTCTGCTTTGATGGTCGGATTGCTGGTTTTTCTGGCGGCTTGCACGACACCCACAACCGAACCTCGCCTGGGTGCCGACGGCAAACCCCTTCCACAAGTATACCGCATCCGCGCAAGCGACGAAGGTCGACTGCAGTTCCGCATGGTCGATTCCGTCAACGCCTTGCGACGCGCCTCCGGCGTGTCCCCCGTACAGCTCGACCCCAAACTGAACGCTGCGGCTGCCACCCATTCGCGCGACATGTCGGTTCAGAACCGGCCTTGGCATTTCGGCTCGGACGGATCGTCGCCGATCGACCGGGTGCGGCGGGCCGGATATACCGGCGCGATGCTCGGAGAGGCGATCTCCGAGACTTACGAGACCGAGCTTGAGACGCTGGCCGCCTGGATGGAAGAGCCAGGAACACGCTCGGTCATCCTTGAACAGCGCGCCGTGAATATGGGCTTTTCCTGGTATCAGGAAAACAACGGCAAGATCTGGTGGACCTTGGTGATGGGCGGCCCGGCAAACGGTGCCTTTACGGGCGGATCGTGATCACCGTTCCGTTGTTTACCATCGCGTAAATCTGCTCCATCTCGCGGTTTTTCACCGCGATGCAACCCCAGGTCCAATCATCGCCCTTGGCCTTGAACGCATTGGGCTGGCCGTGGATGAAGATATCCCCGCCCGGTTTTTTGCCCATAGCCTTGGCAAAAGCGATATCCTGTTCGTTGGGATAGGATATGCCCAGCGACAGGTGAAACCGGCTGTTCGGATTGCGTCGGTCGATGATGTAAGTGCCTTCCGGGGTCTTTCCGTCTCCTTCGAACTGCTTGTGTCCCACCGGCGCAAATCCCAATTCAAAGCGATAATCCTTCAGCACCCGATCATGGTGCAGCAGGTACATCTTGCGATCGCTCTTGTTGACGACGATCGAAGTCACTTCGGGGCCGCGATAGCGGCGAAATTTGCTCGTGCTGCAGCCGGCCAGCGCAATCGCCGACACGGCCATTAGTCCAAAAGTCCGTCTTTTCATTATCTGCTCTGCCTGCCTGATCTGTCCCCCATGCGCTGATTACCGCCGATGGGTCAAATCTCAAAATCACATTTTGGCGTGATCGGACTGTTGCAGCTTTTTCTCAATCGCTTCAAGCCTGCGCAGCACTTCGTCGCGATAGGCGTCGGTTGCTTCACCGCTTTCCTGGCTATGCGCATCCTGCATCGAATTCACGATCAGACCGACCAGCAGGTTCACCACCGCGAACGTGGTAACCATGATAAACGGGACAAAGAACATCCAGGCGTAAGGATAGACATCCATCACCGGTCTGACGATGCCCATCGACCAGCTTTCCAGCGTCATGATCTGAAAAAGCGTATAGGCCGACAGACCCAGTGAGCCGAACCATTCCGGGAAGGTCGACGCAAAAAGCTTCGTCGCCATCACCGCGCCGATGTAGAAAATGATTGCCATCAGCAGGAAAACCGACCCCATGCCCGGCAGTGCCGTGATGAAGCCTTCGACCACCCGCCGCAGACGCGGCGCGACCGAGATCACGCGAAGCACCCGCAGGATCCGCAGCGCGCGCAGAACCGACAGGCCCTGGGCATTGGGCACAAGAGCAATGCCGACGATCAGGAAATCAAAGACGTTCCAGCCATTCAGAAAGAACCGTCCGCGATAGGCGATCAGCTTCAGGATGATCTCCATCACGAAGATGCTCAGGCACAGACGGTCAATGGTCAGGATCAGCGTGCCGGCTTCGGCCATGACGCTTGGCACCGTCTCCAGACCCAACGTGACGGCATTGATAATGATCACGGCGATGACCGCGTTGCCGAACCACGGATGTTCCAGAAATCTCGTCAAGCGTTCCCGCACGTGTAACCCTCCGCTCCTTCAGTCACCCGCTGCCATATGGGCAAGCGTGAAAGAGGCGGCAAGCTCAATGTGGGAAGACCAGCGGAATTGATCGACCACCTGCACCCAATTCAGGCGATAACCGGCAGAGATGAGCGTTTGCGCATCCCGCGCAAAGGTCAGCGGATCGCAGGAAACATAGGCGATGCGAGGGATTTGGGACTTGGCAATCTCGGCCACCTGCGCCTCCGCTCCGGCGCGCGGCGGGTCGATAACGAGGGCGTCAAAGCGGGCCAGTTCATCCGGCAGCAAGGGCCGGCGAAAAAGGTCCCGTGCTTCACCAGTTACCCGTTTGAGACCCTTGGCTTTCCGCCAGCCTTGATCGAGAGCGGCGATCATCTCGGCCTCGCCCTCGACCGCGTGAACCTCGGCCCCTTCGGCGAGAGGCAGGGTAAACGTCCCGCATCCCGCGAAGAGATCGGCGATATGTTTGGCGTTTGCGGTGGCTTCGGAAACAGCCTCTAACAAGGCTTGTTCTCCGTGTTTCGTGGCTTGCAAGAACGCACCGGGCGGCGGAACAACCTGTGCTGCGCCAAAACACTGCACCGGTGGTGCGCGCATGGCGACGACCTCACTCTCCCAGGCCAGACGCGCGAGGCGCAGTTGCTCTGTTGCTTGCGCCAGATCCGCGCGCAGCGGCCCGTCCAGCGGTTTGCCATGCCTGACCGACACGTCCAGCCCACCCTCCGACACCGTTACCGTCACAGCGAGCTTGCCTTTGCGGCTGGCGCCCATCCCCGCAAGGCGCTCGATTACGGGCAGCGCATCCAACAGATCGGGGTGCATCACGTGACAATCGCTGATTGGGACAACCTCGAACGACGCGGCGCGGTGAAAGCCTGCCGTAACACCCTTCTTGGTCCGCTTCGCCGCCAACGTGGCACGCCTGCGCGTCCGGGGAGGGGAGGTTACGATGGGGCGCATCTCCGCCTCGATCCCGCGTGCGGACAGGGCGCGGCGCACGCCCGACACCTTCCACTCCGCCACGAACACGTCGGAGGCATGTTGAAGCTGGCAGCCTCCACAAGACCGCGCATGCCGGCAGGGCGGCTTCACCCGATGCTCCGACGGCTCGATGATCCGCACATCGGTCAAGGTCGGCGCGGCGACCTCCCCGCTCACGATCTCTCCCGGCAGCACACCTTTGGCGTAAAGCCGGCCTTCGGTGACACCGTCCCCGTTCGGGACCAGGCGCTGGATCAGGTATTGAGCAGTCATGACAGGCTGATAGCGTCGGAGTTCGAGCCTTGAAAGAGCCTATTCCGCGGCTTCCGCCCGGATAAACCCGCCCGATTGACGATTCCAGTACTGCGCGTAAAGCCCGCCCTTGGCGAGGAGCGCGTCGTGCGTGCCGTCTTCCACGATCTGACCTTGATCCATCACGATGATGCGATCCATCTCTGACAGGGTCGACAGGCGGTGGGCGATGGCCAGCACCGTCTTGCCCTCCATCACCCGGTGCAGGGCTGTCTGGATCGACGCTTCCACCTCGGAATCAAGCGCGCTCGTCGCCTCGTCCAGCACCAGGATCGGCGCGTCTTTCAGCAGCGCGCGGGCCAGCGCGATCCTTTGCCGTTGCCCGCCCGACAGCTTCACGCCCCGCTCACCCAGATGCGCCTCGTACCCTTTACGACCCTTGTGATCCTCAAGCCCCAGAATGAACTCATGCGCCTCCGCCTTCTGTGCGGCGGCGACCATCTCCTCCTCGGTCGCGTCGGGACGACCGTAAAGAATGTTCTCCCGTGCAGAGCGGTTGAACATCGCCGTTTCCTGCGTGACCATTCCGATCTGGCGTCTGAGACTTTCCTGGGTAATGTCCTCGACATCGACCCCGTCGATCGAAATCGACCCGTTTTCCCGTTGATAGAGCCGCAGAAGCAACGAAACGAGCGTCGACTTGCCTGCGCCCGACGCACCGACAACGCCCAGTTTCTCTCCGGCTTTCACGGTGAGGTCGATGTCGCGGATCCCGCCGCTTTGCCGTCCATAGGCAAAGGTCACATCGTCGAAAACGATCTCCCCTTCGCTCACGTCAAGATCAGGCGCGCCGTCCCTGTCGGGCAACCGCGTGCGCGGTGTGAGCGTGCGCATACCGTCCTCAATCTCGCCAATATTGGCGTAGATCACCATCAGGGTGAAGCTGACCCAGCCGGTCATCTGCGCGATCCGGATCGCCACGGCACCGGCAGCGACAATATCGCCTGTGGTGGCCTGACCGGCTTGCCAGAAAAACAGCGTGGCCCCGATCAGCAGAACCGGCAGCAGACCGGCGAGCGTCATCAGGCAGAACCGGAACCCGGCGGCAAGATAGCCATAGTCGATGGACCGATCCCGAAATTTGCCGATGGCACCCAAAGCCGCGCGGTCCTCGTGATCGGCGTGGGCGAACAGTTTGACCGTCTTGATGTTGGTGATCGTATCCACGATCTGGCCCGACACCATCGCGCGCGTCGCTGCCCGTGCGGCCGAGCGTTCGCGCACCCGGGGCAGGAACCATTTGATCAGCGCGAAATAGGCGATGAGCCAAAGCAGAAACACCGCCGTGACCCTTGCGTTGATGGTCGACAACAGCAGGAGCGATCCAACCAGCGACGCCAGCGCAAAGGCCACCACATTGATCATCTCGACCGCGACATCCGTGACCGCGCGCGCCGCTTGCATCTGCTTTTGCGCGATACGACCCGCGAAGTCATCGTCAAAAAAGCTCACCGACTGGCCCAGCGTCCATCGGTGAAGGCGCGACAGGACCAGAGGGTTCACATTGGGCTGCACGATGATCGAGTTGGTAGCGGACGAGAGGCCAAAGAACACCGGACGCGCGAGCAGGAAGAACGCGACCGCCCCGACGATCATGCCCAGGTTGCGCCCGTCAAAGAACTGGTCCGGTCCGATGGCCACCGCCGCATCGACGACAAGGCCAAGCACCAATGCGGTGCCCGCCTCCATCGCGCCCGCAAGGGCCGAAAAGAAGGCTGCGAGGGCGAGCATCGGCCAGGCGCCTGACAGGCACCACCCCATGAACGCGGTGAGCGTCTGGGGTGGTGGACCCTCGGCGTGGCGGAAGGCGTCGATCCAGTTCTCGATCTTCATTCAGCAGCCTCCGGGTTGAGGAACCCGCCCGATTGACGCGCCCAGAAGCTGGCATATAGCCCGCCTTGCGCCAAAAGCGCGGAATGGCTCCCCTCTTCAACGATCCGGCCCTGATCCATCACGAGGATCCGGTCCATCTGCGCGATGGTCGACAGGCGGTGCGCGATGGCGATCACCGTCTTGCCCTCCATCATACCGTAGAGCGTATCCTGAATGGCTGCCTCCACCTCGCTGTCCAGAGCACTTGTTGCCTCGTCAAGCAGCAGGATCGGCGCGTCCTTCAGGATCACCCGTGCCAAGGTCACCCTCTGGCGCTGACCGCCCGACAGTTTCACGCCGCGCTCGCCCACATGGGCGTCATAGCCCTGCCTGCCCTGCGGGTCCTGCAGGTCGAGGATGAATTCATGCGCTTCAGCCTGTTTGGCGGCTGCGATCATCTGGTCCTCGGTGGCATCGGGCCGACCGTAAAGCAGATTGTCCCGCACCGACCGGTGCAAGAGTGCGCTGTCCTGCTGGACCATGCCGATCTGCTGACGCAGGCTGTCCTGTGTCACCTTGGCGATATCCTGACCGTCGATCAGAATGCGCCCATCCTCGACATCGTAGAACCGCAAAAGCAGCTTGACCAAGGTCGATTTGCCCGCACCTGACCGTCCGATCAGTCCGATCTTCTCGCCCGGATGGATCGTCAGGTCGATGTTGTCGAGCCCGCCGGACCCGCGCCCGTAATGGTGCGTCAGGCCCTGCAGTTCGATCTTGCCCTCAGTCAGCTGCAACTGACGGGCGTCGCCGTCATCCACCAGGTCAATCGGCTGGGCGATGGTCTCCATCCCCTCGGCTACGACACCCAGTTGCTGGAAGAACGAGGTCAGCGCCCACATGATCCAGCCCGTCATCGCGTTCAGCCGCAGTGTCAGCGCCGTTGCCGCGGCAACTACACCCACGCTGGTCGTGCCCTGCATCCACAGATAGATGGCCCAGCCCACGACGCTCACGATCAGAAGACCGTTCAGGGTCACAAGCGCGATATCCATCGTCGTGTAGATCCGCATCTCCCGCTGCACGGTCGCGCGGGTGTTCTCGATGGCCTCGCGGGCATAGGCCAGCTCATGTTCATTATTGGCGAACATCTTGACCGAATGGATGTTGGTATAACTGTCGACAACCCGTCCAGTCAGCGCCGACCGCGCGTCCGAGGCCGCTTGCGAGGCCGGACCGATCCGCCGGATCGTCCAGTTCACCAGCGCACCATAAAGCACAAACCAGCCTAGCAGCGGGATCAGCAGGCGCGGATCCGACGTGGTCAGCAGGATCGCAGCACCCACCAGATAGGCGAGAGAGAAAGAGATTGCGTCAAAGACCTGAAACACCACCTCCCCCGCGGCGGGCGGGGTCTGCATGATACGGTTGGCAATGCGCCCGGCGAAATCGTTCTCGAACCAGCCCACCGACTGGCGCAGCACGTGTTTATGAGCGCGCCACCGGATCAGCGTTCCGAAATTGGGAAGGATCGAGTTGTTCAGAAACAGCACATCCACCGCCTGGATCAACGGGCGCAGGAGCAGCACGAAGAGCGCGAGTAGAATGAATTCCAGCCCGTTATCGGCCCAGACCTGTTCGGGCGTATCACCCAACAAGTCCACCACCCGGCCCATGTAATAGATCAGGCCAATCTCGATCGCAGCGACCACGACAGACAGACCGGCAGTAATCGCAAAGACCTTGTGGAACGGCCGTGCGTATTCGCGCATGAACGGCCATAGCTTGGTGGGCGGCGTATCCGTTTCCGGATAGGAGACAAAAGGATCGACGAGGTTTTCAAAGAAACGAAACATATTCAGGAGCTCCTGAAGAGCAGATAGGGTGCGAAATGTAGATGGTGAACGCGCCGGATCACCAAAACACGGGGGTCAGGTGATCAGGCGAAGCTGAACCAAATCCCGTGATACATATGCAACCCTCCCGAATCTGAGACGCTGAAAGGCTTATCCAAGGACAGCGATTTTGTCACCCCCGGGCATCCTGCAAATTTGCACATGTGCAGTTAATCTCTTTTCGACAGCAGGTCCGCCTTGGTCAGCCGAAAGCCTGACGCCACCCAACGCTCGGTCAGTTCCTTCAATCGCGCACCCAACGCCGCGCCCTGATAGTCCGGCATCAAGTCCTTTGCAGTGACCGGGCATTCGGCGGCGGCGCCGGCATGCGCGGCCTCGATTTCGGTGGCTTCAACCGGCTGCGCCATGATCGCGCCGCGGAGCGCCAGAATATCTTTGGCAAGCACAACTCCATAGCGAAATCCCAGAGAGCCCGCCTCTGCACCGTCTTCCAAAGCTGTTCGAACCTCGTCCAGATAGCGCGCCAGCGGCTTGGACAACCGCAAGCTATGGGCCACGTCCTGCCCGGCCAGCGCGGCCAGGCGACGCTCCGCCTTTGGCGCAAGGCTCAGATCCGTCTCAAGATGGACCAATGGTGCAAGAGCCCTTGGATCTGCGCCCGGTAAGAGAGCTGCCAGCACCCCAGCTTGCGCCATCGCCGCGACAGACGGCGCCGGATCCGGCGCGTTCAGCAGCTTTAACATCTCCGCCCCGACCCGCTCTTTTGCAAGGGTGGCAAGCCCGTCGAGATTTCCAGCAATCGCAGCCAGCGCGTCGGGGTCGAGCCCATCCTCCGCCGCGCCGTACCATGCGTGGAACCTAAAAAAGCGCAGGCTCCTCAGGTAATCCTCCCGGATCCGGTCCTGCGCATCGCCGATGAACCGCACGCGCCGCGCCCGAAGGTCCGGCAAACCGCCTAACGGGTCGATCACCTCACCGCTTGGATCGGCATAAAGCGCGTTCATGGTAAAGTCGCGCCGCGCTGCGTCCTCTTTTATATCGCGTGAAAACGCGACAACGGCGCGTCGGCCATCTGTTTCAATGTCTTTTCGGAAGGTGGTCACCTCATGTGGGATTCCGCCCGAGATCACCGTAACCGTTCCATGGGCAAGCCCTGTTGGAACCGCCCTCAGACCCGCGGCCTCCGCCCGCTCCAACACGTCCTCGGGACGCAAATCAGTCGAGATGTCGATATCCGCAACCGGCTGGCCCAAAAGCGCATTGCGCACGCAGCCCCCCACGAAAAGAAGTGTGGCATCCTCCTGGCCCAGCGCGTCAAAAACGGCCTGCGTCTCCGCCCTTTGCAGCCAGGTGCCGGTGATCCGCATCACTCCTCCATCCGTGCGGCCAACCCTCTCAGCATGCGCGCCGTGGCGCCCCAGATATAATAGGGACCGAACGGAACCGTGAAAAACCGGCGCTGCTGGCCGCGCCAGGCGCGGGCCTCGATCTGGTAGTTCTCAGGCTGCAGCAGATGCGGCAGCGGCACGCGAAAAACCTCTGCCACCTCTCCCGGTTCCGGTTGGGTAGCGAATTCATCCCGGATAACTGCGACAACCGGCGTGACGGAAAAGCCGGTCACCGTCTCATGTGTGGGAAGGTCACCCAGGACATCGACGTGAGATGCGGGCAAGCCGATCTCCTCCCGCGCTTCGCGCAGCGCAGCAGCGCGGACGTCCCTGTCAGTCTCATCCTGTTTGCCGCCGGGAAAGGCGATCTGGCCGGGATGATGCTTAAGCGCGGATGAGCGTTTGGTCAGAATGACCGTCGGCACCTTTTCAAAACTCGTCACCCCCACAAGAACCCCGGCCGGGCGCAGCTTGCGCCCCGCCGGCAAAGCCACATCCGGGTTCAGATCAAAGTCAGAGGAGGCATGGCCGGGGCGCGCCAGAGCGGCGCGCAACCGGTCTTCGACATCATTCACCGGGCGCTTTCTCCGCCTCGAACCCCAAGGTCTTGGGGTCCAGATCGTAATGAGCGCTGCAGAACTGGCAATCCGCAGTGACGCGACCGTCCTCGGTCTGCATCTTCTCGATATCCCTTTGGGAATAGATCGACAGGCTCTGTCGCACTCGTTCTTCGGAACAGGTACATCCGAACCTTACCGCCTGCGCGTCAAAAACCCTTGGCTGTTCTTCGTGAAACAGCCGGACCAGCAGATCGGTGGGCGGCACGGTGGGGCCGATCAATTCCATCTCTTCGACGGTGCCGAGCAGGATGTTCACCCGGTTCCAGTTGTCGCCCTCCTCCCCATCGATCAGATCGGCGGGCTTCAGAATCTCTCCGCTGCCATCCGCCTGCGCCACGAAGGGCGATGCCTTGGGCATGTGCTGCAACATGATGCCACCCGCGCGCCAATGCTCGGCCACGCCCGGCTCGGACGAGAGACCAAAGCTCAGCGAAAAGCGCGTTGGCAATTGCTCGGACTGGGCGAAATACGCCTCCGCACAAGCGCTCAGCGATCCGCCGTCCAGCGGGGTAATGCCCTGATAGGGTGTCGTGCCCTCGCCCTGGTCGATGAGGATCGCGAAATATCCATCTCCGATCTGGTCGAACGGCGCGCCATCGGTCAGACGTGCGGCATCAAAGCTGGCATAGGCCCGGATCTTCGCAGGCTCCCCGGTCTTTTCGGGTGCATAGTAATCCGTCGCAATCATCCGCACGGCGCCTTTGGATTGAACCTGAAGCGACAGCTTCCACCGCAGGTCGATGGTCTGCCCGATCAGTGCGGTCAGCAATGCCATCTCGGCTACCAGCGCCTCGACCTGAGACGGATAGTCGTGCTGTTTCAGAATACCGCTCAACACCCCGTCAAGCCGCGCGACGCGGCCGCGCATATCGGAGGCATCAAGCTGGAAGGGCAGGACGGTATCGTCCCACGCGAGTTTCGATCCGAGTGTCATGGGGTTTCCTTACGCGCCACAGGTTGGCATACCGCGCCTATATAGGCGCATCAAGTTCACTGAAAAGAGACTGTCCGCTATGATCAGGCGTTTTGGCTCGGCCCCTGAAAAAGGGCAGAAATACATATTGCGGCCCGGAGTTTACGCCATTCTGCCCAAAGGCGGTGCGCTATTACTGACCTGCCAGAATGACGGCACACCGGATATTCAGCTTCCCGGCGGGGGCATCGATCCGGGCGAATCGCCACTCGTCGCCCTGCAGCGCGAGGTCTATGAAGAGACGGGATGGCTGATTGGTCGGCCTCGTCGGATCGGAGCATTTCGGCGCTATGCTTTCATGCCGGAATACGATCTCTGGGCCGAAAAGCTTTGCACGATCTATACCGCGCTACCAACCCGCCGCCTGGGTCCCCCGCTGGAGGAGCATCACGAAGTCATGTGGATGACGCCGGACCGGGCCAGCAAGATGCTCGGGAACGCGGGTGATCGTCACTTCGTCAAAACCTTCGTCAGGTAACGAAGTCTCAGGGCCCGAAATATTCGAACAACGTGGCTGAGACATCGTCACCCATTGTCTGGCTGGCGCTCATCTCTTCGGTCAGCCGCCAAAAGAGATCATCCAGAAACTCCTGCCCGTCCTTGATTGGACCGGCCTTGGAGATCAGGCGAAGCAGCCCGTCTTCTTCAAGCATCCCGCCCGATCCGATCTCACACTCGGTAAACCCGTCGGAGTAAAGCAAAAGCTTATCGCCCACCTCCATCTTCAGCTCAATCTGCTGATAGGAAATGTCGGGTAACAGACCGATGGGGACACCGCCCGACCCGATAAATTCATGTGTCCCATCACGCCGGAGCAGTAGCGGATGGGGGTGCCCGGCCTGTACCAGCTTGACCGATCCGGTCCTAAGATCGGCGATCCCGTAGACCATGGTAAAATACTCTTCGATGCCGGCATCCGCCGCCAGTCGATTGTTGAGGAGTGCGGCGACTTCTTCGGGCGGTCGGAGTGCAAAGAACTTGTTCAGGCGCAGCTCCATCGCGACGTTCTGATCGAAATGCTTGCTGCTTAGGTAACTTCCTAGTCGCGCGGTCATCATCGCCGATGTGATGCCATGGCCAGACACATCGATGCTGTAGAACCCGACACGGTTCGGTCCGGGCGAAAACATTCCCACAAGGTCGCCCCCGATGTGACCACATGGTTTGAGAAGAAGGCTCACCCGCGACTTGCCAAACTGCTCCGAAAGATTCGGAACCAGTGATTCCTGGATTTTCTTGGCCTGCATCAGGTCCTTGTCGATCGTGTCATAAACCTCCTGCAGTTTCCCCAGCGTCTTTGTGATCACCCGGTTCTTTTCGGACAGTTCACGCTGCATCCGCAGGATGCGGTCGCCCGCGGAAATCCGGGCGCGAAGCTCATCGGAATTGACCGGTTTCGTGAGGAAGTCATCGGCCCCCGCATCAAGGCCCTCGGCAATCTCGCCCTTATCGCTTTTGGACGTTAGCAGAATGAAATAGCCATAGCTTTCATGCTTCAACCCCCTGAAAGTCTTGCAGAATTCCAGGCCCGACATCCCCGGCATCATCCAGTCGCTTAAGACCAGATCAGGCGGTGTCTTGGCGCAGATCTCAAGCGCGGCCTCGCCGCTTTCGGCCTGTAGAACCTCGAACCCCCAGCGGTTGAGCGAGCTGACAAGGATGCGGCGTTGCAACTTGCTGTCATCCACCACCAGAACACGCCGGATCGACGCCCCGACGATCTGCCTCGCCTCATCTGCCTGCTTTTCCAATTCGGTCACGGCCGCCCCCTGAGGTCGCCCCTGCGACCACTCGTATCGCACGCACCTTCGGCCCATTCGCTTAACCAACCGTGAAGGTTAAAGTTGTAAGGGCTTTTCTCATCCAGTTAACCCGGCGTTTACGCCGATCGGGCCATCCTAGGGGGTGGGGTCGGAACAATCGGGTGTCGGAATGATCAAATGGGCGCGTGTGGCAGAACTACGCGAGGAAATCGGCGAAGAGGATTTTGACGAGGTAGTGGACCTGTTTCTGGAAGAGGTACAAGAGGTCGTCACCAAACTTCGTACAAATCCCAGTTTGGCGGACCTTGAACAAGACCTCCATTTCCTGAAAGGCAGCGCATTGAGCCTGGGCTTTGCCCGCTTTTCCGAGCTGTGCCAAAATGGCGAACAACGCTCTGCATCGGGGGACGCGGCCAGTGTCGACCTGGCCGAGATCCTGACCGGTTTCGAGCAATCGAAGAAAGTGTTCCTTGCGGAACTCCAGGATCAGATGGCCAATACCTGATTTACATCAGTTTATAGAAATTCTGGGGCTGCAGGGACCCCATGTCATCAATAGCCTTGGCGCGCAGCAATCTCATACCCTGCAACCAGCGCTCGTAATCCGTCGACTTCAGCCGCGTATATTCCTGCACCTCCTTGTGCGGCAGGATCAGAAAGACCTCTTCCTGAATGCCCTGCATGATCGCCTTTGCCGCGTCATCTGGCGTCAGCAGGGATGGCCGCCCCTCTGCCGCCTCCTCGGTCAAGCCGATGAGCGGTGTGGCGACGTATTGCGGACAAATCACCGAAACCTTGATACCGTCCATCCCGTGGGTGATCGCGAGGGATTCCGCAAAGCTGACCGCCGCGTGTTTTGTCGCCGAATACGCCGCATCGCCGATCTGGCACAAGAGCCCCGCCGCCGATGCCATCTGTACAAGATAACCCTCGCCCCGTTCGATCATTTTCGGAAGCACCGCGCGGGCCGCGTAGACATGCGACATCACGTGAACGTCCCAGTTAAGCTGCCAGACCTCATCACTGGCGGAGGCCGCGTGATCCGGCTCACCTCGACCCAGGCCCGCGTTGGACACAAAGATATCGACCTGTCCAAACGCGTCTTCGGCCTTTTCGACAACCGCCCTGATATCGCCTTCCCGCGTCACATCGCAGGACACCGCAAGACCGCCGATCTGCTGTGCCAGGTCTATGGCCGCCTGTTCCTGCAGATCCGCGATGACAACATGCGCACCGGCTTGGGCCATCTGACGTGCAAGCGCCGCGCCAATGCCGCTCGCCGCGCCGGTGATAACCACGGTTTTCCCAGAAACGTCCATGAGACTCTCCCTCAAATCACGAACTGCGCCAGCGTCTCATCATTCGTGATATCGGTATAGGTGAACCCTGCGTCATCCATCTGGGAAAACAGCGCGTCGAAATTGCCCGGCGTGTCTGTTTCGATCCCAATCAGGACCGAACCGAAATTGCGGGCCGACTTCTTGAGATACTCAAACCGGGTGATGTTGTCTGCAGGCCCCAGGTAATTGAGAAAATCCTTCAAGGCACCCGGGCGCTGGGGCAGTCTGAGTATGAAGTATTTCTTCAGCCCCGCGAACTTCTGCGCTCGCTCCTTGACCTCGGGCAGGCGTTCAAAGTCGAAATTGCCTCCGGTCGTCACGCAAACGACGCTTTCTCCTTTGATCTGGTCCGCCATCTCGTCCAGCACATCAACCGACATGGCGCCTGCAGGCTCAAGCACGATGCCTTCTACATTCAGCATTTCAAGGATGGTGCCGCAAATGCGGTCCTCGGGCGCGATCAGAAGATCCGCAAGATTGACCTTCTTCAGCCGCGCAAAGGTTTTGTCCCCGATCCGGGCCACAGCCGCCCCGTCCACGAATGTGTCCAGTTTTGGCAACGTCTGCGGCGCGCCGCTTCGCAATGCGGCCCGCAGGCTGGCCCCTCCGGCAGGCTCCACGAAGGTGAAGGCGACGCGATCCTCGAAATAGCTGCGCATCCCCGCCGACAAGCCGCCACCACCGACGGGAAGAATGATGCGATCGGGCAATTTGGGCATCTGCACTTCGATCTCGACCGCGACGCTGGCCTGTCCCTCGATGACGTCTTCATCATCGAAGGGCGACAGGAAATGACCACCTTTTTCCGCGCAAAAGGCCTGCGACGCAGCAAGCGTATCGTCGAAATAGTCGCCGATCAGCCGAACCTCGATCGCGTCACCGCCGAACATCCTGGTCTTTTGTACCTTTTGAGCAGGCGTGGTCACGGGCATGAAGATCACGCCCTTTTTCCCGAAATGACGGCACATGAACGCAACGCCCTGTGCGTGGTTTCCAGCGCTGGCACAGACGAAAAGCGACTGATCCGCCTGTTTGCGCATCGCGTTGAAGGCACCGCGCAGCTTGTAGGATCGAACCGGGCTCAAATCCTCGCGCTTGAGCCAGATTTCGGCGCCATAGCGCGCACTCAGATGTGCATTCAGTTGCAGCGGAGTGGCCGGAAACACGTCCCGCATGGCCTGCGCGGCGGCGCGGGCATTTTCCTGAAAGTCGGTCATGTCCCTTGACTGGCCCAATCGGGCCCGCAGGACAACCGAAATAAGATCTTAGGCAATGCGATGATCCTCGATGAAGTAGTCATAATAAGAGGTGATCATGCTGATATGGATCAGGCCGATCAGCAGATTGCCAAGCACGTTGACCACCATTGCGAAGGCCGGAAGCAGCGGATCAAGAACGTAGAAAAGAACCCCCAGGGCGACATTCATCACCAAACCCATCGCGATCAACACCAGGATCGCACCCATTGATCCTGAGGTGGCGGACCACGCGTCCGAAACGCCAAGCGGTTGGCCTATTGCGGCGGCAGGCAGCATCGGAAAGAAGCGAAACAGGAATAGGCTGACGAGGAAGACGAGGACGGGAACCGAAAACACCCCGAACGGACCGCCAAGACCAAAGGCAACGATGACAAAGATAACCGGCACGGCGATCAGGGCCGCAAGCAAGCTTAGCAACAGCAGTCGCGCGACATAGGCAAGGATCCGGTCTTCGGGAAAGCGAGGAAACCAGCCTTGCGCGCGTTCTCCCAACAGAACAAACCGGTGCCAAAGAACCGCGACCCAGACAAAGGCCAGCACCGCGATCGTGCTGAGCGCGAGGAACAGGACGAGGGATCGGGCCGTCACATCCGGTCGCGCCGAAAGCCTGCCCGACAAAAAGTATTCCAACGGAAGACCAAGCGCCAAAAGCGCTGCGAATATGATCCCGCACGCAAGCGCAAGCGGGAGAAGCGCAATTTGTAGCACTTCCCTCAGGTTTTCGAGAACCAGCCGTACGGAATGTTCGAAGATCTGCCAGCCCTTCACGGATTTCTCCCTCAGGTTGTGTCTGCTAACACCTGCAAAACTCCACGGCTTTTGACAAGGCTACATCCCGTCGATCCCTTGCCCAGCTTTGCAAAACCGGATATCGCCCGCGCGATATTGACAAGAAGGAAGTCCCCGATGTCCGCGCCCAAGAAAGTCGTTCTGGCCTATTCCGGCGGCCTCGACACCTCGATCATCCTCAAGTGGTTGCAGACCGAATATGGCTGCGAGGTTGTGACCTTCACGGCCGATCTGGGCCAGGGGGAGGAGCTTGAGCCCGC
Source organism: Thalassococcus sp. S3 (assembly GCF_004216475.1). GTDB lineage: Bacteria > Pseudomonadota > Alphaproteobacteria > Rhodobacterales > Rhodobacteraceae. Next base: position 4,775,676 of record NZ_CP022303.1, read on the forward strand.
ACGTGCCAAGGCCGAGATGATGGGCGCCAGCAAGATCTATATCGAGGATATTCGCGAGGAATTCGTCCGTGATTTCGTCTTCCCGATGTTCCGGGCCAATGCGGTCTATGAAGGGCTGTATCTGCTGGGCACATCCATCGCGCGCCCGCTGATCTCCAAACGTCTGGTCGAGATCGCGGAGGCTGAAGGCGCGGATGCGGTGGCGCACGGGGCGACCGGAAAAGGCAACGATCAGGTCCGGTTCGAACTCGCTGCCTATGCGCTGAACCCCGATATCAAGGTGATCGCCCCCTGGCGTGAATGGGATCTGACCAGCCGCACCAAGCTGATCGACTTTGCCGAGAAGAACCAGATCCCCATCGCCAAGGACAAACGGGGGGAGGCGCCGTTCAGCGTGGACGCGAACCTGCTGCACACCTCCTCAGAAGGCAAAGTGCTGGAGGATCCGGCAGAGATGGCGCCGGACTACGTCTATCAGCGGACGGTACATCCCGAGGACGCGCCCGACACGCCGGAATATGTCGAGATCGGGTTCGAAAAGGGCGATGCAGTCTCTATCAATGGGGAAACGCTCTCTCCGGCGGCATTGCTGACCAAGCTGAATGAGCTTGGCGGCAAACACGGCTGCGGGCGTCTGGATCTGGTCGAGGGTCGTTTTGTCGGGATGAAGTCCCGCGGCATTTATGAAACGCCCGGCGGCACGCTTTTGCTGGAGGCGCATCGGGGGATCGAATCCATCACGCTCGACCGGGGTGCCGCGCATCTGAAAGATGAGCTGATGCCGCGCTATGCCGAACTTATCTATAACGGTTTCTGGTTCTCACCCGAACGCGAAATGCTGCAGGCCGCCATCGACGCGAGCCAGACCCATGTCACTGGAACCGTGCGACTGAAACTCTACAAAGGGTCTGCGCACTGCGTGGGACGCTGGTCCGACCACAGTCTCTATTCCGAGGCACATGTGACCTTTGAAGAGGATGCCGGCGCCTACGACCAAAAGGATGCGGCAGGGTTCATCCAGCTCAACGCGCTGCGGCTGAAGCTACTGGCCGCGAGGGATCGGCGGCTCGGCTGATCCCACGTCATGCTTGAGACCCATGGGATGCCTCGCTTAGGCAAGCGGGGCATTTTCTTTGGGGGGCCGGATGCCGCTGGACGCGATTGCCGAAACACTGCAAGCCGGGTTTAGCCGGGTCACGCTGACCGATACGCTCAAATTTGATTGCGGAGAGGACGGGGTGATCGTGCTGGCCGACGGTCAGGTGATACGTACCGACCGGGACGCGGATTGTACAATCCGCATCTCCTCGGCCAATCTGGACAAGTTGATCCGGGGCAAGCTGAACCCGATGACGGCCTTTGCGATGGGCAAGATCAAGATATCCGGCGACATGTCGGTGGCCATGAAGCTGGGCCAGCTTCTAAAGGGCTAAAGCACCTCAGCTCGCAGTGTCTCGTAGTATGGCATAGCCGCTTCCATCAGAGGATGCATAATCATGGGGATCTCGGGCAAATCACCTTCCGGACCAGCAAAACCGATGCTGCGATGCACAGCACCGTACCAATGAGCGGCCCAGACACCGTCGCTTGGGTGCCCGCCTTGCGGCCAGGATAGCATGTCTTCGGTGAAACCGATCTCAATCGCCTGACACAGACGCGCCAACATGCGCGCCGGATCCGCGCGGATGTCATGGCTGTCGATCACAATCGGCTCTAATCCGGCGCTTTTAGCTTCCCGATAAATCTCTGCCTGTCGACGAAATCCCAGATCATCCAGCGTCGGATTTTCTCGCTTGGCGGCATAACTTGCAATCACCCGCGCGGGATGGCGGATCAGAAAGACATTTCGAACCTCCCTCATCCAGTCGAGGGGAAAGCCGGGCAGCATGTGATGCGTCATGTGCTTTTCGTACGAAAGCGCGCTTCTATTCGACGTTTCGACAAGCGCCGCGACGACATCGTCCGGGTCCGTCGGTTGCGAGGCCAGCACCTCCTCCCGCATCGGGTGATCAAGCCCGGTTGCCGCCAGATACGCAGCATAAAACGGCTCATCCACGACGGCGCAGTCGTCCCGCGCGCCAAAGCTGTACATCATCGCAGTGGACAGGTTGCGAGGCCCGGACCACATGGCGATCCGCATCAGGCGGTGACCTCGTCCACCAATGCCTTATAGAGCGTGCGGATGCGTCTGGTGACCGGGCCCATCTCTCCATCCCCGATCCGGCGCCCGTCGATCTCCTCCACCGGGGTTTGCGCGCCGAACGTGCCGGTCAGAAACGCTTCGTCCGCGCCGTAAGTATCGACGAGGGAAAAATTGCGTTCGAACACAGGGATCTCGTTGGCCTGGCAAAGGTCGATCACTTTCTGCCGGGTGATGCCATTCATGCAGTAATCCCCGGTCGAGGTCCAAACCTCACCCTTTCGGACGATGAAGAAGTTGCAGGCATTGGTCGTGTTCACGAAGCCATGAACATCCAACATCAGCGCTTCGTCCGCGCCCGCCTTTTCGGCAGCGATGCAGGCGAGGATGCAGTTGAGCTTGGAATGCGAGTTCAGCTTGGGGTCCTGCGTCATCGGCAGACCGCGCAGATGTGGCACAGTGGCCAGCCGGATCGGACGGGGCAGCGCGGGGCGTGAATGTTCCATGATGATGACCATCGTCGGGCCCTGCCGGCTGAGCGCAGGATGCTGGAACGGCCGCGTTTTGACCCCGCGCGTCACCATGAGCCGGGCATGGGCATCGGTATGCATTTCATTGGCTTCTTGTGTCTCTAACAAAGCGGAAATTACGCCTTCGCGGGTCAGCCCGATATTCAGATCAATCGCCTTGGCGGCCTCGAACAGCCTGTCGATATGTTCGTCCAGAAACGCCCAGCGCCCGTTATAAAGCCGCAGCCCCTCCCACACGCCATCACCCAGCATAAAGCCGCTGTCATACACGCTCACGACCGCCTCGGCCTTGGGCACGACATGGCCGTTCAGCCAGATCATCAGCGTCTCGTTTCGCGCGTCATCTTCGGCTTGATGGGTGGTGATCTGATCCGTCATGGGGGCCCTCCGCCGTGCAGGCTAGTCTCCGCCCAAATCGGTGCCAAGGGTAAACTCCTGTCACCTGAACGTGACATCCTATGTCAATCTCTTGTCCGACTCACGCAACGTCATGCAGGCTGAGACCAGAAGGAGAGATGCCATGACCTTTGCTGATAACGTGAAACCGCTGGTGCTGACCGTTCTGATTGCCATCGCTCTTTTGGTAGAGGGCAAACCGCTCAAGGCCGCTGAAACAGAGACGCTGACCGTGGCGGGCGGCTGTTTCTGGTGTATCGAATCGGACTTTGAAAAGGTTCGGGGCGTCGTTAGCGCGGTATCAGGCTATACCGGGGGCACGGTCGCCAATCCGACATACAAGCAGGTGACCCGGGGTGGAACCGGCCATTACGAAGCCGTGCAGATCGAATTCGACCCCTCCGTCGTATCGCGGGAGGCGCTTTTGGCCAAGTTTTTCCGCTCCATCGACCCGACGGATGCAGGTGGACAATTCTGTGATCGGGGAGAGAGCTATCGCAGTGCGGTTTTCGTCTCTGATGCAGGGCAAGAGCGGCTTGCAAATGCCGTAAAAGGTGCAGCGCAGCAGGCACTGGGACAGAAGATCGTAACGCCCGTTCTGGACGCTGGCACCTTCTATCCGGCCGAGGCCTACCATCAGGACTATTATAAAGGCACGCGCCTTGTGATAACCCGGTTTGGTCCGAGAAAGCAGTCCGAAGCCTACAAGGCCTATCGCACAGCCTGTGGACGGGACGCCCGCGTGCAACAGCTTTGGGGCAGCGCTGCGTTCACGGCGGGCAGCTAGGCCAATCGCGCGTCCTGCACATCTTTCAGATCGGGGATCACATCCGCCGTACCGCGACGTGTCACCATGATTGCCGCAGCGCGCGTGGCCTGGGCCATGGCCTGCGGCATCGGCATACCCCGGTCCAACCCGGCCAGTACATAGCCGGTGAACGTATCGCCCGCACCGGTTGTGTCGACGGGCGTCACCTGACGCGCCGGCACCTCACATATCTCACCAGAGCTGCGGTTGATCCAAAGACTGCCCTGCGCACCGCGGGTAACGATGACATCTTCAATCGGCAGATCCTTCGCCTGCAATCCGGTGGCCGCGGCCAGTTGTTCGGCCTCGACCGCGTTCAGGATCAGGAAATCGAGGAAGGGTAAAGCGGCCTCGACCGCCTCTGACGAGAACGGTGCGGCCGCATAGCAGACCCGCAGGCCCATTTCGCGCCCAAGCCGGGCAGCCTGCGCCTGGGCGTTGGTTTCGTTCTGCATGATCAGACTATCGCCCGCCTGCGCCTGAGACAGGGCAAGCCCGATCGCATCCTCCGAAATCGCATGATTTGCCCCGGGATAGAGAAGGATCTGGTTCTCACCCGCCGCATCCACGGCGATGATTGCATGGCCCGTCTGCTCGGCAACTTCGGCGATGTGCCGGGTGTCGACGCCGTATTCCATCAGCCGCTCCACCGCCCAGCGCCCATCGGCACCGACCGCACCGATATGGCAGACATGTGCCGCCGCACGGGCCGCGGCCACGGACATGTTGGTGCCCTTGCCGCCCAGAAACCGGTCCACCCGAGTTGCAGCCAGCGTCTCACCCGGTGCCGGCAGATGCGGCACCGAATAGACGAGGTCGGCATTGATGGAGCCCAGGTTCCAGATCGTCATCGCCTATCCGATCTTGCAGGCCGCGAGCACGGCCATGTTGAGAATGTCATTCGCCGTTGCCACAGTGGACGCGATCTGGATCGGCTTGTCGATGCCGGAAAGGATCGGCCCGATCACCGTGGCGCCCCCCATCTCTTGCATCAGCTTGACCGAAATGCTGGCCGAGTGCCGTGCGGGAACAACCAGGATATTGGCCGGACCGGTCAGCCGCGAGAACGGATATTGCGCCTGCGCGGTGGCATTCAGCGCCACATCCACGGTCATCTCACCCTCGTATTCAAAGGTAACACCCCTTTTTTCCAGCACATCCGGCGCAAGATGCATCTTTTCGGCCCGTTCCGAGACCGGATAACCGAAGGTCGAAAAGCTTACGAACGCGACGCGTGGTTCAAGACCCATATGGCGGGCGACATCCGCGGCCCGCTCAGCAATGGTGGCCAGGTCTTCGGTTTCGGGCCATTCGTGCACCAGCGTGTCGGCGATCAGCACGATGCGGCCCTTGTGCAGCAGCGCCGTGATCCCCGCTGCCCCATGCGCCGCGTCGGCGTCGAACACCCGATTGATCAGATCCAGCACATGCGCCGACTTGCGCGTGGCGCCCGTCACCAGCCCGTCGCCATGACCGTGGGCGAGCATAAGGGCAGAAAAGACATGCCTGTCCCGCGCGGCGAGACGGTGGATATCCTGCGTGTCGTATCCCCGCCGCTGCAACCGATCGTAGAGGAACGATTTGTAGGTCTCGAGATGCTGAGTATTCGCGGCATTGACCACCTCGATCTCCCGCACGGCGTCGGCAAGGCCGGCGGCTTCCAGCTTTTCCTTCACGTCTGCTTGCCGGCCGACGACCAGCGCCTTGCCGAGGCCAGAGCGTTGATACATCACCGCCGCGCGCAGCACGCGGGGATCGTCGCCTTCGGCAAAGATCATCCGCGCCTGTGCCGCACGGGCGCGTGCGTTCATGCCGCGCAAAATGCTGGCGGTCGGATCCATACGGGACTTCAGGCTCACCTCGTAGGCATCCATGTCGATGATGGGCCGCCGTGCCGCGCCTGTATCCATACCCGCCTTGGCCACTGCGGGCGGGATACGGTGGATCAACCGGGGATCGAACGGCGTCGGGATGATGTAATCCCGGCCAAAGCTGAGATGTTTTCCATAGGCCAATGCCACCTCGTCCGGAACATCTTCGCGCGCAAGTTCGGCCAGGGCCTGAGCGCAGGCGATCTTCATCTCGTCATTGATGGCACGCGCATGAATGTCGAGCGCCCCGCGAAAGAGATAGGGAAAGCCAAGGACGTTGTTGACCTGGTTCGGGTAATCGCTGCGGCCCGTCGCAACGATGGCGTCCATCCGCACCTCATGCGCCTCTTCCGGCGTGATCTCGGGATCGGGGTTTGCCATCGCAAAGATCACCGGGTTGTCGGCCATGCTGGCAACCATATCCTGCGTCACCGCCCCTTTCACGGAAACGCCCAGAAACACGTCGGCGCCTTTCATGGCCTCTTCGAGGGTGCGTAGATCGGTCTTGACCGCATGGGCCGACTTCCACTGGTTCATCCCCTCGGTCCGGCCCTGATAGATCACGCCTTTCGTATCACAGACAATGCAATTCTCATGCTTCGCCCCCATGCTTTTCAGCAGTTCGATACAAGCAATCCCAGCCGCCCCCGCGCCGTTCAGCACGATCTTGCAGTCTTCGATCTTCTTGTCTGAGATGTGCAGCGCATTGATCAGACCCGCCGCACAGATCACCGCCGTGCCGTGCTGGTCGTCGTGGAAGACGGGGATATCCATCTCTTCCTTCAGCCGCTGTTCGATGATGAAGCATTCGGGCGCCTTGATGTCCTCAAGGTTGATCCCCCCGAAGGTCGGCCCCATCAGCCTGACCGCCTGGCAAAATGCATCCGGGTCTTCGGTGTCCAGTTCGATGTCGATGGAGTTCACGTCGGCGAACCGCTTGAAGAGCACCGCCTTGCCCTCCATCACCGGTTTCGACCCTAACGCGCCCAAATTCCCCAGTCCCAGAACCGCCGTCCCGTTCGAGATCACCGCCACCAGGTTGCCCTTGTTGGTGTAGTCATAGGCCGTTTCCGGGTTTTCGGCGATCGCCTCGCAGGGCACCGCGACACCGGGCGAATAGGCCAGTGACAGGTCCCGCTGGGTGGTCATGGGAACGGTGGCTTGTACCTCGAATTTGCCGGGGGTCGGCTCCAGATGAAAGGCCAATGCCTCTTCGTCGGTGATCTTGGTCTTGGACATCTGCACGCGTCTCCTCGGGCTTCGGCTGGCGCGTCATAGCGCAGGCGGCAGGCCTCCTCAATCACTATGCTTTTCGCCTTTCGTCCCGGAAGTCGCATTTGTAAGGTCGCCCAAACGATCGGGGGGCACGACGCAGTGGCGAATGTCACGCCAATGATGGCGCAATATCTCGAGATCAAGGAGGCGCATGCCGATGCGCTTCTGTTCTATCGCATGGGCGATTTCTACGAGATGTTCTTTGACGATGCCGTCGCCGCGGCGGAGGCGCTGGATATTGCGCTGACAAAACGGGGCAAGCACAACGACGCGGATATTCCGATGTGCGGCGTGCCGATTCACGCCGCCGAAGGGTATCTGCTGACCCTGATCCGCAAAGGCTTTCGCGTGGCCGTGTGCGAGCAGATGGAAAGCCCGGCCGAGGCGAAAAAGCGGGGCTACAAGGCCGTGGTCAAGCGGGATGTCGTGCGGCTGGTCACGCCCGGAACGCTGACCGAAGACGCCCTGCTAGAGGCGCGGCGGCATAATTTCCTGACGTCCTATGCGCAGGTCCGGGACGCGGTTGCCCTGGCTTGGGCCGATATCTCCACCGGGGCGTTTCACGTGATGCCGGTCACACCGTCGCGCATCAGTCCCGAGCTTGCGCGGCTGGCTCCGTCGGAACTGATCGTGTCGGAACAGGCAGAGCGGGATCTGGCAGAGGTTACCTCCGACCTCGGTATCGCCATGACGCCCATCGCGCGCTCCAGCTTTGACAGCACCGCGGCAGAAGCACGGCTGTGCGAAGTCTTTTCCGTCTCTACACTCGAGGCGTTCGGGTACTTCAAACGGGCCGAGATCGCGGCGATGGGGGCATTGGTCACCTATCTGGAGATCACGCAGAAGGGCAAGATACCCCTCCTTCAGCCCCCGGTGCGAGAGGCAGAGGACCGCGTCGTTCAAATCGACGCCGCAACCCGCCGAAATCTCGAGCTTACCCATGCCCTGTCCGGCGGTCGTGCCGGTTCTCTTTTGTCGGTCATCGACCGGACCGTCACGCCCGGCGGCGCGCGGCTGTTGGAGCAGCGTCTTTCCAGCCCCTCACGCCAATTGGACGTCATCCACGATCGGCTCGCCGCTGTTGAATTCGCCGCTGAGCAGGTTCAGATCTGTGAAGACCTTCGCGCCGCCTTGCGCAAGGCGCCTGATCTCGACCGTGCCCTCTCCCGCCTTGCGCTGGATCGGGGCGGCCCGCGCGACTTGGCGGCCATCCGCAACGCGCTCACGCAAGCGGGCGTGATCCGGGAGAGGTTGAACGCGGTCGCCCTCCCCCCGCTCATCGACCGCGCCGCCGCTGATCTCACGGGTCACGATGACCTGATCGATCTTCTGGATCAGGCGCTGATCGCTGACCCCCCGCTTCTGGCCCGCGACGGAGGTTTCATCGCCCAAGGCTATGATGAAGAGCTTGATGAAGCGCGCCAGCTTCGCGACGAGGGGCGCTCTGTCATCGCCGGTCTTCAACAGCAATACGCCGATCACACCGAGATCGCATCGCTCAAGATTAAGCATAACAACGTATTGGGCTACTTCATCGAAACCACGGCAACCCATGCGGACAAGATGATGTCCCAACCGCTGTCGGGTACCTATATCCATCGTCAGACCACCGCCAACCAGGTTCGCTTTACCACGGTGGAACTGTCAGAGATGGAGACCAAGATCCTCAATGCCGGCAACCGGGCTTTGGAGATTGAAAAGCGGCTCTATGAAAGGCTGAAGGGGGCGATCCTGAACGTGTCCGCTGACGTCGCCAGCACGGCGCGCGCCCTCGCTGAACTTGATCTGACCTGTGCGCTGGCGGACCTGGCACGGGCCGAAGACTGGACCAAACCCCAGATCGACCAAAGCCGCGCCTTTGCAGTGGACGGTGGCCGGCATCCGGTCGTGGAACATGCGCTTCGCACCGCGGGAGGTGCGCCTTTCATCGCCAATGACTGCGATCTAACCGCCGAGGATGGGGCCGCCATCTGGCTTCTGACCGGTCCGAATATGGCCGGTAAATCCACTTTCCTTCGGCAGAACGCCCTTATCGCGATCCTTGCGCAGATTGGCAGCTATGTACCAGCGACCCGCGCCCATATCGGCGTGATCAGCCAGCTTTTTAGCCGTGTTGGCGCCTCCGACGATCTGGCACGGGGCCGGTCTACCTTCATGGTCGAGATGGTTGAAACAGCGGCAATTCTTAACCAGGCTGACGACCGCGCGCTTGTGATCCTTGACGAGATCGGGCGTGGCACGGCGACCTATGACGGTCTTTCCATTGCCTGGGCCACGCTGGAGCATTTGCAGGCCAGCAACAGATCACGCGCCCTTTTCGCCACCCATTATCATGAGCTTACGGCCTTGGCCGGCAAGCTTGAGGGCGTGGACAACGCGACAGTCGCGGTCAAGGAATGGGACGGCGAGGTGATCTTTCTGCACGAAGTGCGCAAAGGCGCGGCGGATCGTTCCTATGGGGTTCAGGTGGCACAGCTTGCCGGTCTGCCCGCCTCTGTCGTTGACCGGGCGCGCGTCGTCCTCGAAGCGCTTGAAAAAGGGGATCGCGAAGGTGGCACCAAGCCAAAAGCGCTCGTCGATGATCTGCCGCTGTTCTCAGCAGTCGCGGCACCAGCGCCCGCCGTCGCCAAGCCGTCGCCGTTGCAGGACATGATGGACGCCGTCCACCCCGATGAGCTGACGCCGCGCGAGGCGCTGGAGTTGATCTATAGGCTTAAGGAAGCCGCGAAATAGAAAAGGCCCGAACGGATGTTCAGGCTCTTTCCCTTGTCTCGCAAGATCGGCTGCCGTGATCTTGGTGCGCGTGGCAGATCATGACGCCGGCATGGACGACACGCCAACCTGGGCGGGCCGTAGCAGGCGATCATGCAACATGAACCCTTCGGCGGCCACCTGGATGATCTCACCGGCGACAGTTCCCGGCACCGGCGCTTCAAACATGGCTTCGTGCATTTGAGGATCGAACTTATCCCCCACCTCGGGTGCTATCACTTCGATCCCATGTTTTTTGAAGACGTTCAGCAATTCGCGCATCGTCAGCTCAACACCCTCGATCAGGGCAGCTGACACCTCTTTCTGCTCATCTGTGGCCGCTTCGAGGGCGCGCTTCATGTTGTCATAGACCGGCAACATGTCACGAGCCAGCTTTGAGCCGCCATATTGCTCGGCCTCCCGCCGATGCTTGTCGGAACGTTTCCGGGCGTTTTCCGCATCCGCAAGCGCCCGCATGAACTTGTCTTTCAGCTCATCCCGCTCTGCCCGCAGCTCATCCAGTTCAGCTTCTTCCGCGTCGATTTCCGCAAGCTCCTCGGCCAGTTCCTCGGCCTCGGCGGTGTCGATATCATCAAGAAACTCTTCGTTCTTCGGCTCTGCCATTCTTCAACCTCTAACTTCGGTCGGAAATCAGCCGACCTACGAGCTGCGCCGTGTAATCCACGATCGGAACAATGCGTCCGTAATTGAGCCGCGTCGGACCAATCACGCCCACGGCACCAATGATCTTTCGATCCGCGTTCATATATGGAGAGACCACCAAAGAGGAACCCGAAAGTGAGAAAAGTTTGTTCTCCGACCCGATAAAAATGCGCACACCTTCGCCGGTTTCGGTCAGTTCCAGAAATTCAGCGATGTCGCGCTTGCGTTCGAGATCGTCAAAGAGGTGTCGGATCCGGTCAAGGCTTTCACTTTCCTCCGTTCCATCCAGAAGATTCGCACGACCGCGCACGATCAGGCGAGCCCGGTCGCTTCCGTCATCCTCCCATATCGCCAGCCCTTCTTCGACCAGATCACGAGCGACCGCGTCGATTTCCTGTCGGCGCCGCGCGATTTCGCTTTGGATCACCTGACGCACGTCGCTGAGCGTGCGCCCTTCGATCAGAGCGTTCAGAAAATTGGCCGCTTCCCGCATGGAGCTTGGCGTTTGACCGGGCGGTGGGGTGAAGAGACGATTTTCGACGTGCCCGTCGGAAAACACCAGAACGACAAGTGCCCGGTCATGCCCGAGAGAGACAAATTCGATATGCTTTATCTCTGCCTCGTGTTTGGGCGTCAGAACCAGCGATGCACCTTGGGTGACCCCGGACAAGGCCGCGCCAACCCGATCCAGCATGCCGCCGACATCACCCGAATTGTTGCCCATCGTCGCATCGATTTTCTGGCGGTCGGAGGCGTCAAGATCCCCGATCTCAAGCAGACCATCAACAAACATCCGCAGGCCCATCTGCGTGGGAACACGACCCGCGCTAACATGCGGGCTGTCAAGAAGCCCCAGATATTCAAGGTCTTGCATGACGTTGCGGATCGTCGCCGCGCTGACCTTTTCGCTCAACGTGCGTGTCAGGCTCCGGCTGCCCACCGGATCACCTGTTTCCAAGTATCCTTCGACCACACGGCGAAAAACCTCTCGCGAGCGGTCGTTCAATTCCTCAAGCAACTTCGTTTGTTGCGTCATCACTGACACCCTTGGCTGGGACGCCATTAAAGTCCACATCCTGGAAAGGTCAATCAGGGTTGCATCATCGCCCTGCCAGACGATATCCCGGCCATGGCTAACAAAGGATTTCCCATGCGACCCTCTGGACGAGACTTAAGCGAGATGCGCCCGATTTCAATCGAGACGGGTTTTACCAAACACGCCGAAGGGTCTTGTCTGATCAAGGTGGGCGACACCCATGTTCTGTGCACCGCAACCCTGGAAGATCGCGTACCGCCTTTCATAAAGGGATCCGGCCTTGGCTGGGTCACCGCGGAATACGGAATGCTGCCCCGAGCGACAAACACCCGCATGCGGCGGGAAGCAGCGTCAGGAAAACAGGGCGGACGCACGGTCGAGATCCAGCGGCTCATCGGGCGCTCGCTCAGGGCGGGCGTGGATCGCGTGGCCCTTGGTGAGCGGCAAATCACGGTCGATTGCGATGTGCTGCAGGCCGATGGGGGCACCAGGTGCGCCTCGATCACAGGTGGCTGGGTTGCGCTTCGGCTCGCGGTAAACAAACTGATGAAGGCGGGCGAGGTCATCACCGATCCCCTGCTTGAACCCGTGGCCGCGGTCAGCTGCGGTATTTATGCAGGTCAGCCGGTCCTTGATCTGGATTATCCCGAGGATTCAGAAGCGGGCGTCGACGGAAACTTCATCATGACGGGATCGCGTCAGTTGATCGAAGTTCAGATGAGTGCCGAAGGCTCCACCTATTCCCGCGCCCAAATGGATCAACTCATGGACCTCGCCGAAAAAGGCGTGTCCGAGCTGGTCGAAGCACAAAAGGCTGCCACCGCATGACCCGAAAGTTTGCCGGGGATCGGCTGCTGATCGCGACACACAATGCCGGTAAACTCGAAGAAATGGCACATCTGCTGGCCCCTCATGGCGTGACCGTGGTCGGCGCATCGGAACTGAACCTGCAAGAGCCGGAGGAGACCGAAGACACCTTCGTCGGAAATGCCCGGATCAAGGCACATGCCGCTGCAAAAGCCACAGGCCTTCCCGCGTTGTCGGACGATTCCGGGATCGAGATTGACGCCCTGAACGGCGCGCCCGGCGTATACACGGCCGATTGGGCCGAGACGCCCGACGGTCGGGATTTCAAGATGGCAATGGAGCGGACACACCGGGAGCTGGAAGCGATCAACGCCCCCCGTCCTCGGAAAGCGCGGTTTTGCTGCACGCTTGTCCTGGCCTGGCCAGACGGTCACGACGAGGTCTTCCCGGGCGTGATGGAAGGTCAGGTGGTTTGGCCCATGCGGGGCGATCAGGGTCATGGATACGATCCGGTCTTTCAGCCCGACGGGTATGATCAAACGTTTGGCGAGATGGATCGCTGGGAGAAAAACAAGATCAGCCATCGGGCCGATGCCGTGCGCAAATTTGTTGCAGGTTGCTTTGGTTGAGGACTGGCAGCTTGGCGGCTTTGGCCTTTACATCCACTGGCCCTTTTGCAAGGCCAAGTGCCCCTATTGTGATTTCAACAGCCATGTCTCTCGCCGGATTGACCAGACCCGCTGGACCGACGCTTACCTGAGAGAGATTGACCGCGTCGCGAAAGACACGTCCGGGCGGGTTTTGAACACGGTTTTCTTTGGGGGCGGAACGCCCAGCCTGATGGCACCGGAAACGGTTGATGCGATCCTGGACCGCATCAGGTCAAGCTGGACGATGGCGAACGACATTGAAGTCACGCTGGAGGCCAATCCAGGCTCCGTCGAGGCGGGACGCTTTGCAGGATATCGCGACGCCGGAGTGAACCGGATATCCATGGGCATTCAGGCGCTGAATGACGAAGATCTCAAGCGATTGGGTCGCATCCATACCGTCAGGGAGGCACGGCAGGCCTTCGATGTCGCGCGATACTGCTTCGACCGGGTCAGCTTTGACCTTATATATGCGCGTCAAAACCAGACACTTTCAGACTGGCAGACCGAATTGACCGATGCCATGTCCATGGCCGTCGATCATTTATCGCTCTATCAGCTCACAATCGAAGATGGCACGGCCTTTGGCGACAGATATCAGGCTGGGCGCTTGCGCGGGCTTCCAAAGGATGACCTGGCCGCAGACATGTACCAGATCACCCAGGACATGTGTGCCAAGAACGGATTTCCGCGCTACGAAGTATCGAACCACGCGAGACCGGGCGCTGAATCACGTCACAACATGATCTATTGGAGCGGCGGCGACTACCTTGGCATCGGCCCCGGCGCCCATGGTCGGGTGACGCTAAACGGGCAACGTCATGCAACAGAAGCGATCCGCAACCCCACACCTTGGCTAGACCGTGTCACGGCAGGCGAAGACTGTACGACCCGAGAGACGCTGAGCCAGACCGAAGTGGCTGAAGAATACGTCATGATGGGCTTAAGAGTCAATCAAGGTATTGATTTAAAACGATATTATCAGATAACCGGCCAAGACTTGCCAGAGGGGGCCCTGTCCAAACTCCTTGAGCTTGGTCTGCTGGACAGGGACGGAGACGTGCTTCGATCCACCCACGCTGGCATGCTTGTTCTCAACAGCGTGATCGCCGAGCTGCTGACGTCTCAGGCCTGACTGAGCAGCCGACAGAGCGTATCGAGATCATCAAGAGAGCTATACCGGATGGTCATTTCTCCAGCCTCCTGACCTGGTTTGTGGGATAGCGAAACCTTCATTCTAAGATTGGCCGAAAGATCCCCTTCCAACGCCTTTGTGTCCGCGTCTTTCTCTGGGGCGGTTGCCTTGGGGGCGAGCTTTGGCGCTCCTTCGGTCGCCTGCTTCTTCACCAATTGCTCGGTCGCGCGAACAGACAAACCGCCCTTCAAAACCGCTTTGGCCAGGTCAGACGGATTTTCGGACGTAATCAGCGCCCGTGCATGACCTGCCGAGAGATGCCCCTCTCGCAAAAGATCAAGAACATCCTCGGGCAATGACAGCAAGCGCATCAGGTTGGCAATATGACTGCGACTTTTGCCCAGGGCTTCGGACAGCTTTTCCTGTGTATGCCCGAATTTCTCCATCAATTGCCGATAGCCCGCGGCTTCCTCGACCGCGTTCAGATCCGCCCTTTGGATGTTTTCGATAATCGCGACTTCCAGCACCTCGGTATCGTCAAAATACCGGACGATTACCGGTAGTTCGTGGAGTTGCGCTTGCTGGGCCGCGCGCCACCGACGTTCGCCGGCCACGATCTCGTATTGATCGGGCTCTCGCGGACGAACGATCAAGGGTTGAATAACCCCTTTTTGACGAATGGAATTCGTAAGATCGTCCAGGTCGTCTTGCGAAAAGCGGCGCCGGGGCTGGTCCGGATTGGCCACAATTTTTTCGATGGGGATCATCTGATCAGCGCGACGCGGTGCTGCTGCGCCAGCCTGGGACGGTTCCGGTCCAACATCCGCCATAAGGGCTGACAACCCGCGGCCAAGCCCCCGGGACTTGTTTGTTTTCTTTTCGCTCACCGCTCCCTCCGTTCGCCGCCTATGCGGCTGCCTGTTTGTGTTTATCTACGACTTCTCGCGCAAGCGACCGGTAGGCCCGCGCGCCCTGCGATGCTGGATCATAACTCAAAACCGGAAGCGCGAAGGAGGGTGCCTCACTTACTCGCACGTTGCGTGGGATCACGGTTTCGAACACCAGATCACCCAGATTATCACGCGCATCCTGCTCCACCTGCTGAGACAGGTTGTTGCGCCGGTCGAACATCGTCAGCACGACACCCTCGATCCGCAGGTCGGGATTGGCTGTCTGCCGAACCTCGCGGATTGTCAACATTAACTGGGACAGCCCTTCCAAAGCAAAGAACTCGCTTTGCAGCGGAACGAGCACGGAATGCGCGGCCACCATTGCGTTTACCGTCAACAGGTTGAGAGATGGTGGGCAATCAATCAAGATATAGTCCCAGCGATAGGCATCCATCGCGGTTTGCCGTAACGCGTCATGAAGCAGGAAGCTCCGTTTTTCGTTCGATATAAGTTCGATATCGGCCGAGCTTAGATCGACCGTCGCCGCGATGATCGAAAGTCCTTCTATCTCCGTTTCCTGGATAACCTCTTCGAGGGGCGCGTCATCGACAAGCAATTCGTATGTGGTAAAGCTGCGCTCGTCATTTTCAATACCCAGGCCGGTCGATGCATTGCCTTGCGGGTCAAGATCCACAACCAGCACACGCAGTCGAAGCTCCACCAGCGCAGCCGCCAGATTGATCGCGGTTGTCGTCTTTCCCACTCCGCCTTTCTGGTTTGCCACCGCAATGATCTTTGGCCCTGCCGGCCGCGAAAGGTCAGACACGCGAGAGCTCCTTTATTCTCAGGATGACGGCCTTGGATTGTGTCTTGCTTTCTATCGCGTCGAAATCAAAACGCCAATGCTGCTGGGCCTCTGCCACCTCTGTTTTCCAGGTCTCGCCCTTTAGAAAAAGGGCTTCCCCGGCGGAAGAAAGGTGATATTTCGCGAAGGAAAGAAGGTCTGTCAGATGGGTCAGCGCTCTCGCGGACACCACATCTGCCGATAAAGGCGGAACATCCATGATCCGTTTTGCGTGCACCTCACAATTAAGATCGAGGTCTCTTGCAACCGTTCTTAGGAAAGCCGCCTTTCTTTGATCGCTCTCCACCAAATGCACATGCGTATGCGGTAAGGCAATCGCCGCCACCATCCCAGGAAACCCCCCGCCACTTCCAAGATCGCACCATGTTTTCGGATGACCTGCATGTGGCACAATCTGCAGAGAATCCATCATGTGACGTGTCCACAGATGATCAATGCTTGCTTTGGACACCAGATTGATCTTCGGGTTCCACTTCCGCAGCAGCGCTTCAAAAGCCTTCAACCGATCGGATGTTTCACGTGAAACATCGAGCGCACTATCCACGTCTATCTTTTCTGTGCTCATGCGGATCGCGGCGCACGCGCACGGCGCAATCTTGCAAGAAGCAGCGCTAACGCAGCGGGCGTCATCCCGTCGATACGCGCGGCCTGCGCCAGGTTGGATGGGCGAGCCCTGCTGAGCTTCTCCCGCAATTCTTTTGAGAGCCCCTCGATATGCTCAAATTCGAAGTCGAGAGAGATTGGCTGATCCTCATCACGGCGAAGGGCTTCGACGTCCCGCTTTTGTCGCTCAATGTAATTGGCATAGAGCGCATCCCGCTCGATCTGACGTCGCGTGGGCTCATCTACCGTGTCGAGATCAGACACCAGAGGGATAAGATCCTCGAAACTGACATCTGGAAATGCCAGAACCGCAAATGCCGTCCGCTTATTACCGTCTTGATTTACAGCAATCCCCGCCTTCAAAACCTCCTTCGGTGTGAAAGACGCCTCCAATAGCTCCCTGGCCCTTTCCAGACGCTCCATTTTTTCGCCAAAGACCCGCTCGCGGTCTGGACCAATGCACCCAAGATCAAGCCCCAAGGGAGTAAGCCGCTGATCCGCGTTATCAGCCCTCAAGGACAGACGGAACTCCGCCCGGGAGGTGAACATCCGATACGGCTCCGTCACGCCACGGCTTGTCAAGTCGTCGATCATCACGCCAATGTAACTGTCGGTCCGACTGAACGTCACGGCTTCCTGTCCTCTGACAGAGCGTGCTGCGTTTAGCCCCGCTACCAGCCCTTGCGCGGCAGCTTCCTCGTATCCCGTTGTTCCGTTGATTTGACCGGCAAGGAAAAGGCCAGGAACGTCCTTCACCTCCAGCTGCGATGTCAGCGATCTTGGGTCGACGTAGTCGTATTCAATAGCATAGCCGGGCTGGAGAATAACGGCCTCTTCCAGTCCCTCAATCGAATGCACATACGCTTCCTGCACATCTTCAGGCAACGACGTCGAAATGCCGTTTGGATATATCGTGTGATCGTCAGCGCCCTCAGGCTCCAGAAAGATTTGGTGAGAAGTCTTTTCCGCGAACCGCACGATCTTGTCTTCGATCGATGGGCAATAGCGTGGACCGACCCCATCGATATGTCCTCCATACATCGCCGACCGACCTAGATTGTTCTCGATAATTTCATGGGTTCTCGGGTTCGTATGCGTGATCCCGCAGGAGATTTGCCGGGCGTGGGTCTTAGAGGTCAGAAAAGAGAAGAACGTCGGATCCTCGTCCCCTGGCTGACGGTCGAGTATGTCCCAACGAATCGTTCGCCCGTCCAATCGCGGTGGCGTTCCGGTTTTCAGTCGACCCAAAGGCAAGCCGTACCCATCAATCCGCTCTGCCAGCTTAATGGACGGCTTGTCGCCCATTCGCCCACCAGGGCGCGCGACATCGCCGATATGGATGACGCCCCTTAGGAAGGTGCCGGTGGTCAATACGACCGCTCCGGCATCTAGGGTTACGCCATCTGCCAACTCGACGCCGCAAATACGCCCCTCTCTTTCCAGAAGGTCCACGACCTCACCTTCGATGATATCCAGATTTGGAAGTGCCTCCATCGCCTTCAACATCTCGGTTCGATATATCGCCCGATCTGCCTGAGCGCGGGGCCCTTGAACAGCTGGTCCTTTGCGTCGGTTGAGCAAGCGAAACTGAATACCGGCGCGGTCGGCAACCCTGCCCATAACCCCGTCTAGCGCGTCTATCTCCCTGACCAAATGGCCTTTTCCAAGACCACCGATGGCTGGATTGCAGGACATGACGCCTATCCCGTTCTTCTTGAGCGTGACAAGCGCGGTTTTGGCATTCAGGCGTGCCGCAGCATGCGCTGCTTCGGCGCCTGCGTGACCTCCCCCAATGACAATCACATCGAATTGTTTCACGTGAAACACTCCTCACTTTCCAAGGCAGAAACTTGAAAAGATTTCGTCCAAGAGATTTTCGACATCCACACGACCGATCAACGCTTCTAGGGCGCGAACCGCTGACCGTATATGTTCCGCTACAAGATCATACGAATCCGGTCCATCTTCAAGAAGAGTCTCCGCATTCCGCAGCGCGTCTCTCGCCCGGTCCAACGCATCCTTGTGGCGTTGCCGCGACGCTAGGCCCACGCCCATGGTGCGGTTTCTCAGCGTCTCCCCAATCTCTTTGATGAGAAGATCCACACCCTCGCCCGTCTTTCCGGAGATTGCGCCGTCGGAATTCTGGACAAGATCTGCCTTCGGTCGCCGAACAATATCGTCGTCGCGAATGTCCATGCCAACCGTCGTGAGATCATCGACCAGGAAAACCCGAAGATCTGCAGCTGACGCGCGCTCCCGTGCTTTCTCGATCCCGAGACTTTCCACAAAGTCAGCCGTGTCTCGCAGACCTGCCGTATCCAGCAAGGTAACCGGCAGGCCGTCCAAATCCATACGTACTTCAATCACATCGCGCGTCGTTCCCGCATATTCAGATGTGATCGCCGCCTCACGGCCCGCTAACATGTTCAAAAGTGTGGACTTGCCCGCATTCGGTGGGCCCACAATCGCGACCTCGAACCCCGTCCTGATGCGTTCCGCGATACCAACGCCCGCGCTCTGTTCTGCGATGTCAACGGCGACGTTCTTAAGCAATTCGCTCACCTCTGGCGTGACATCGGTTGGAACATCTTCATCCGCGAAATCTATGACAGCTTCGATAAGGGACGCCGCCCGGATCAGGTCCACACGCCAGGTCCGCGTCCGCTGCCCCAAAGCGCCCGACAAGGTTTGCTGCGCCTGGCGCCGCTGAAAATCCGTCTCCGCGTCAATGAGATCGGCCAGCCCCTCCACCTGGGCGAGGTCGAGCTTTCCGTTCTCCAATGCACGCCGCGTGAACTCCCCCGGCTCCGCCAGCCTTGCAGAGGACGTTGCCAAAACTTGCAGCATCCGGACGACCACGGCGGTACTGCCGTGAAGATGAAACTCAATGACGTCTTCGCCGGTAAAGCTGTGTGGCGCATCAAATCGCAGCACCAATGCTTCGTCGATCAGCTCTCCATCAAGATCACGCAATTTCCGCAAAGCTGGCTCGCGACCAGCAGGCAGATGTTTTGCGACTTGTCTTGCAACGACATGCGCGTCAGATCCGGACAACCGAACGACAGCAACACCCGCTTTGCCTTGCGCTGTCGCCAGGGCAAAGATCGTATCCATCTCGCATGACCCTTACTTGCGTTAAGATACCCGCTAGGTATTCATCGAGTCGAAGAATTCCGAGTTCGTCTTGGTCTGCTTCAATTTCGAAATCAGGAATTCAATAGCGTCCGTGGTTCCCATCGGGTTCAGGATCCGGCGCAAGACAAAGGTTTTCTGCAAGTCGATCTTGTCGACCAGCAGATCTTCTTTCCGCGTACCCGATTTCAGAATATCAATCGCCGGGAAGACACGCTTGTCTGCGATCTTGCGATCCAGGACGATTTCCGAGTTACCGGTGCCTTTGAATTCTTCGAAGATGACTTCGTCCATCCGGCTGCCTGTATCGATGAGAGCTGTCGCGATGATGGTGAGGGAGCCGCCTTCCTCGATGTTCCGCGCCGCGCCAAAGAACCGCTTTGGCCGTTGCAAAGCGTTCGCATCGACACCACCCGTCAAAACCTTGCCCGACGATGGGACAACAGTGTTGAAGGCCCTACCAAGTCTTGTGATGGAATCGAGAAGAATAACCACATCTCGTTTGTGTTCCACCAAGCGCTTGGCTTTTTCGATTACCATCTCGGACACGGCGACGTGACGCGTTGCGGGCTCGTCGAAGGTGGAAGAGATCACCTCCCCTTTGACGGATCGCTGCATGTCCGTCACTTCCTCCGGGCGTTCGTCAATCAGAAGAACGATCAGATAGCATTCGGGATGGTTTTTCTCGATCGAGTTGGCGATGTTCTGAAGAAGAACTGTTTTACCCGTCCGCGGAGGCGCCACGATCAGTGAGCGTTGACCCTTGCCAATCGGAGAAACCAGGTCAATGATCCGGGCTGACCGGTCTTTGGTGGTCGGATCGTCGGTTTCCATCGTCAGACGCTCATCGGGATAGAGCGGGGTCAGGTTATCGAATGCGATCTTGTGTCGGGCACGCTCCGGATCTTCGAAATTGATCTTTGTCGGGTTGGTCAGAGCGAAGTACCGCTCGTTATCGTTCGGCGCCTTGATGACACCTTCGATCGTGTCGCCTGTGCGCAGCGAAAACTGACGGATCATGTCGGGAGACACATAGATATCATCCGGACCCGGCAGATAGTTGGCTTCTGGGGATCGCAGAAATCCGAAACCGTCCTGAAGAACCTCCAACACGCCATCGCCGCTGATTTCCCAGCCTTCATCCGCGCGCTCGCGGAGGATCTGGAACATCATCTCGCCCTTGCGCATCGTCGAGGCGTTTTCGATCTCAAGATCCTCTGCCATGGACAAAAGATCCTTGGGGCTCTTCGCCTTGAGATCCGACAGGTTCAGGGATTCAGTTGACATGGGGGTATACCTTATCGCGTCAGAGGAATGTCTGCGCGCTTTGTGTGTTATCTCTGGAAAGCGACGATCCCGGACGGGCGTCTTTAAGCGCTAGATAAGCGCCGATCCGCGCTGAGTCAACGCAATCAGAACTTCACCACCACGGAGATGACGATGACGAGCATCAAAACGGTGGGAACTTCGTTCATCATGCGGTACTGCCGCCCCGTCACGACATTGCTGCCCGCCAGAAGGTCCTTGCGTCTCAGGCCCAGCCAATGATGAAACCAGGTCATTGCCAGAACTGCCGCCGCTTTGGTCCAGGGCCAGACCGCACCCCAATCTACGATACCGGGGGTAAAAACCAGGGCGAGACCGAAAAGCCATGTGGCAATCATTGACGGGTTCATGATCAGACGAAGCAGCTTAAGCTCCATCATCTCGAAAATGGCCGGTGCCCCTTCAACCGTTGCCGCACGTTCGACGTGATGCACGAACAGCCTTGGAAGGTAAAACAGCCCCGCCATCCAGGCGATCACGGACATGATATGAAATGCCTTGGTCCATGGGTAAGCAACGGAAAGGAGATCTGTCATGTTATACTCATCTGCGCCAGCGACCCTTCCTACTCATAATATATATAAAGAAAAAGGATGATGATGATGTAGGGCCAGACCGGATCAGTGGATTATGACGTTTTCATGTCACTTATCCTGATCTGTGGACGATAAGGACATCCGTCAAACACTTGGGGAGTGTAACGTAATTAAAACAATATAAACAATAGCTTATCTATAGAATTTCCGGAGTAAGCC